>JAZURH010000174.1:0-12757 GCA_045606125.1 Lentisphaeria bacterium
AATGTAGTCTTTCCACATCCCGATTCCCCCACCAATGCCAGGGTCTCACCTCTGTGCAGATCCAGACTTATACCGTCCAATATTATTTTTTCAGAACTCTTCCGGAACAACCCGCCGCCAACTTTCACTCTGGCACACAAATCCCGCACCCGCAATATTACATCACCGGACACTGCGAAGTCACCGCACTTCAAAGGGGACGCAGGCAATTCACATTCAAGGCGCCGGCAGGCAACGCAATGGCCGCCTCCGCAATCTTTCAGCTGCGGCGATCCGTCAGTAAAACATTCGTCGGCTGCAATCGGACATCTTGGTGCAAAACGGCACCCGGAAAATTCCTCCGCCGGTGCCGGCACCGCCCCCTTTATAGATGCCAGATTGCGTCCCCGGCCTGACAAAGAAGGAACGGACGCCAGTAGAAGCCTGGTATATGGATGCCTGGGATTTTCAAACAACTCCTCTCTTTCTGCAACTTCTACTATTTCACCCGCATACATTACAGCTATACGATCGGCCTCATGACGTACCAAAGCCAGATTATGGGTGACAAGAAGTACCGCAGTACCGTATTTTTCCCGCAATTCCGCCAGCTTGTCCATTATGCGGGCCTGAGTAGTCACATCAAGAGCTGTTGTCGGTTCATCCGCAATTATCAGTTTAGGATGACACGCAAGAGCGATCGCTATCATAACACGCTGGCGCATTCCGCCTGAAAGCCTGTGGGGATAGTCCTCCAGACAGCGCACCGGATCGGCTATACCGGCTTCATTCAGCAGCGCCAGCGCCCTCTCATAGGCATTTGCCTCCGGCTCATGGTATCGTATGACCTCCTCTATCTGAGTGCGTATTTTAAGTACCGGATTAAGAGAAGTCATGGGTTCCTGAAACACCATGGTAAGGTCTTTGCCGCGTATCCCATTGAAATCATTTTCATCCAGGGCAGTCAGTTCGCGATCGTCAAAAAAAACATATCCGCTTTCCATTGAAGCAACAGACGGCAGCAACCCGGCAACAGCAAGTGCCGTTACTGACTTGCCGGACCCCGATTCTCCCACAAGAGCCAGCATTTCACGCTCTTTCACACTGAAATCCACATTGCGCACTGCCGGCGCAGGTTTTCCATTATTTTCAAAGGAAACGCGCAGGTCAACAACTTTAAGGATGTCCTTTTCCATAAAGATCACGCATGAAAATGGCTGTCACAGGTGATTATGCCCTGTTCTTGGTGACAATAGATATCTTGGCCGGCTCAACAGTTACCTTGCTGAACGGAGGCACGCTTTCCGTAAGCCATACATTTCCGCCAATGACGCTGTCATGCCCTATGGTCACATTGCCCAGAATGGTGCTTTCCGCATAGATAGTCACATTATCCTCAATATTCGGATGTCTCTTGTGCCCTTTTATAAGATTCCCTGAAGAATCCTTTGGAAAACTTAATGCACCCAGGGTCACACCCTGATACAATTTCACATTGTCGCCGATCACGGCAGTTTCACCTATTACAACGCCGGTGCCGTGATCGATGAAAAAATGCCTTCCTATTGTTGCGCCGGGATTTATGTCTATACCGGTTATGGTATGGGCATATTCGCTCATCACTCTGGGAATAAGCGGGACTTTCTCCACATACAACTCATGGGCAATGCGATGTATGCATATACATTTAAAACCGGGATAAGCAAGTATTATTTCATCCATGGACTGAGTGGCAGGGTCACCGTCTATCGCCGCCTGCACATCGTCAAGCAGCAGATTCCTGATATCAGGCAGACGGCAAAGAATACCGGCAGCCACCGAACTTCCCCGTTCCTGACAGCCACCTTCGCAATCACCGCGGCTGCACTTATAGGAAAAAGCCTTGGCTATCTGGCGGGAAAGACCGGCATGGATCTGATTCAAAAGGCTGCCGGTAGTAAAATACTCTCCTGCGGCACTCATTTCCCTTTTCCCGGCATATCCGGGGAAAAGCAGATCAAGAAGATCCTCCAATATGGAAATTATAGCACTACGCTCCGGAATAGATGCCTTTTCCGCATAGCTTACGCCGTCGCCCCTGTCGTACTGAATACACAGCGAAGTGGCTATGGCATCCGCCACATCCGCATTCCATTGCATCTGCACATCACTGCAGGCCCCGCAGCCTGATTCCACAGCAGCATTCCTGTTATTGCTCATGTTCCTTTTCCAGCATAATGGTCACAGGACCGTCATTCAAAAGTGAGACTTTCATATCTGCACCGAAACGACCGGTTTCAACATGAACCCCAAGAGAGCGCAGTTTTTCGGCAAAATATTCATAAAGGGGTTCCGAAACCTGAGGCGGCGCAGCATCCGTATACGAAGGACGGCGCCCCTTTCTGGCATCAGCATAAAGGGTAAACTGGCTCACGAGAAGTATCTGACCTCCTGTATCAGCCAGAGAAAGATTCATCTTGCCGTTCTCATCCTCAAAAATACGCAGCCCCACGCATTTTTCAGCAAGAAAATCTGCCTCGGCCTCTGTATCGCCGTTACCGACACCAAGAAGCAGAAGAAGTCCCTGCCCCGCTGAACCGACGACTTCACCGTCTATGGCCACGGAAGCATGGGATATGCGTTGAAGAAGTACTTTCATTTACAACCGTCCCGCTTCATTCAAAACAAATTACATTTTGCCGCAGCAGTTCTTGTATTTCTTGCCTGAACCGCAGGGACACGGCTCATTGCGTCCCACCTTGGCATGGTCCCGGGTAATGGGGGTGTTCTGGCGCTGGGGACGCGCAGGTGCGCCATCGCCGAGAAGTTCATCAAGACTTTCATCGCTGCGCTTGACAAAGGTATCCTTGCGCATCTGGGGTTCCGGAACGGCAGGAGCGACCGGCTCCTCCCATTCATCTTCATCATCCATGCCGCTGTCCGCAACACTTTCTGCGGCACGCTGCATAATCGAAAGGCGGAAGGACTTGATCACGATATCCTCGGTTATGTTGGTCATAAGCTCACTGAACATACGAAAAGCTTCCTGCTTATATTCCACAAGCGGGTCACGCTGTCCGTATGAACGGAGATGAACACTCTGACGCAACGCATCCATGGCGTAAAGGTGGTCCTGATAACGGGAATCAATGGTGGAAAGAAGCACTGAACGCTCAAACCAGGTGCGTATTTCCTCCGGCCAATCCTGGCACTTCATATCGTATGCCATCTCTACAAGGGCAAACAACTTCTTTGAATATTCGACAGCTAATTCCCCGTCATGCTTCCCACTGAAATCAGTGCCATCGTCAACTTCATTGAAAATATCATCAGGGAAAGCTATCGGAACTGTCTTGCTGAGCCAGTCCTTCAATTCAGCGAAATCAATGGGTATGTGCTTTATGCGGCGGGCATAGCAGGCCTCAACATGATCGGCAATGGCAGTATATATGTAATCGAGAAGAATGTCATGCGGATTATCGGACATAAGAACATTCTTGCGCTGTTCATATACAGTGGAGCGCTGCTTGTTTATCACATCATCGTATTCCAGAGTACGCTTCCTTATCGCAAAATGCTGCTGTTCCACACGTTTCTGGGAACTTTCTATGGTTCTGTTCAGCATGCTATGGGAAAGCTGCTCGTCATCTGCCACGCCAAGATGCCCCATTATGCTTGCAATGCGGTCTGAGGCAAACAGTCTCATAAGATTGTCTTCAAAGGAAACATAGAATCTTGATGATCCGGGATCACCCTGACGGGCGCAACGGCCCCGGAGCTGCCTGTCAATTCGCCTTGAGTCATGCCTCTCTGAACCAATAACATGGAGACCACCGGCTTCCTTGACTCCCGGCCCCAACTTAATATCTGTACCGCGGCCTGCCATATTAGTGGCAATAGTCACAGCACCAAACTGCCCTGCCCGGGCCACGATTTCGGCTTCGCTTTCATGATGCTTTGCATTGAGCACATTGTGTATTATGCCCTTCTGCCTGAACATACGGCTGAGTATCTCGGAAACCTCAACGGAAATCGTTCCAACAAGAACAGGCTGCCCGCGCTTGACACAATCCTCCACTTCAGCAAGGATCGCATTGTATTTTGCACGCTGCGTCTTATAGACACAGTCATCATCATCCTTCCGCTGACAGGGCTTGTTGGTCGGTATGACAAGAACATCCAAATTGTAAATGGACTTGAACTCATTCGCCTCTGTCTCGGCAGTACCGGTCATTCCGGCAAGCTTCTCATACATGCGGAAGTAGTTCTGAATGGTTATTGAAGCAAGAGTCTGAGTCTCCCTTTCGATCTTGACTCCTTCCTTTGCCTCAAGAGCCTGATGCAGTCCCTCGGAAAAACGGCGTCCGGGCTGAGGACGGCCGGTGAACTCATCAACTATAATGACTTTATTGTCCTGGACTATATAGTGCGTATCCTTTTCAAAAAGGCAATATGCACGAAGGAGCTGGGCAATATTGTGCAGTACTTCAGATCTGTTATCAAACTCCACCTGGTACTGGCGGCGCCTGTCCATCTTCTGGCTTTCATCCAGGCTCTTGTCCGCATCAACGGCAGAAAGCTGGGAAGGCAAATCCGGGATCACAAATGTGTCAGGCTCGTCGGGACTGATGAAATTGCGTCCCTTCTCGCAGAGATTCGCCTCATTATTGCGCTCATCTATGGTGAAATACATTTCCTCCTGAAGACTGTGCAGAAGATTCTTGTTGTTTTCTGAATGTATCTCCAGGTCCTTCCTGTCAAGAGCCTTGCGTATCGTCGCATCTTCCATAAGCCCCATAAGCCCCGCATGCTTGGGCATTCCCATCTGCACCTGCATAAGTTTCAGATAGGCCTCTTCCAGTTCCTCCTGGGTGGAGCCTTCATTTTCTATCACGGCTTTAGCACGCTTCAACATACCGTCCACGAGGTCCATCTGCCGTGAAAACAGAGCGGCAATGATCGGCTTGTACTTGTCATACCTGTGAGTGGAAACCTTGGCAGGTCCTGCGATAATAAGCGGTGTACGCGCCTCATCAATAAGGATGCTGTCTATTTCATCGACAATGGCAAAATAGTGATCCCTCTGGACAAGGTGGTCCTTCGAAACCGCCATGCCCATGTCCCTCAGATAGTCAAAACCAAACTCGCTGTTTGTACCGTAAGTTATATCACAGGCATATTGAGCACGGCGCTGCTCAGGATTCATTTCATTCTGCAGGCATCCAACCGTCATTCCCATCCATTTAAGCACAAATCCCATCCATTGGGAGTCACGACGGGCCAGATAGTCGTTTACAGTTACCAGCTGCACATTGCGCCCCGTCAGAGCATTCAGATAAAGAGGCATCACCGCCACAAGGGTTTTTCCTTCACCGGTTGCCATTTCAGCAATATTGCGGTTATGCAGGGCGATTGCTCCGATTATCTGGACATCAAAGGGAATCATATTCCATTCAATATCATGTCCTGTAACATTGACGGTCTTGCCGCAAAGCCTTCTGCAGGCATCCTTCACGGCAGCGTATGCTTCAGGAAGCAGTGCATCTGTAGTCTCGCCGTCCCTGAAACGCTGGCGGAACTCGTCAGTCTTTGCCTGAAGCTGCTGATCAGTCAACGACTTATATTCTTCAGCCAGCGCATTGATCCTATCAAGCAGCGGCTGCATGGCACGAACACGTCTGACATTTCTGTCACCAAAAATCTTTTTTACTATCCAGCTTATCATGTTTTCCAAAAAATATTTGTTGCAAAGTTAAAAACGATTCAAAATGTCTTTTATCTGCTTCTCCCGGGATCTTCAAGCGGTATACCCCTTAAGCAAAGGGGACATTCCGCAGGAGTAAATGTCTCAAGAGGTATTTTCAGCAGAGACTTGAAAGGAACACCAAAATCAATGGTTCCGTCACTGCGATCCACTATTGATGTAACTCCCATGGGCAAAGCACCGGCTTTTTTGACGAGATCTATGACCTGCCGTACACTGCCGCCCTTTGTGACTACATCCTCAGCAACCAGGACTAACTCCCCGGGGCTGAGTGAAAATCCCCTGCGCAGAGTCAGGACTCCGTCAACATCCTTTTCAGCAAAAATCGCACGCACACCCAGAATGCGCCCGATTTCCTGCCCCACAATGATTCCACCTACAGCAGGAGATACTATGGTCTGTATTCCCGCATTGCGCCATGGAGCAGCCATGTCCCCGGCAAGTTCAGCAGCTATTGCAGTATGCTGAAGCAGAAGAGCTGCCTGAAAATAACGGTCACTGTGCAGCCCGCTTCTGAGCCGGAAGTGTCCTTCCAGCAGTGCTCCTGCACTGACCATTCTATCCATTACTTCAGATTCCGTCAGCATTGTGTCTTACTCCCGTCAGGACAAATCTCAAATAGCGTAATATAACGCCGCTTGCTCAATTTTCCACCATTGCGAATAAACTTGCATTTCTTGATAAATTGAAATTATCTCATCATATAAACAACCAATATAATACAAAAGCGGGACACTGCGCCAAACGCAGTATCCCGCCGGATTTCACCCGTTCTGCAGACGCAGAATCACCTGTTCAATTTATCCAGTTTTTCCGGTATGCTGAGTATTGCCCTGCAAACATCCAGCATAAAGTAATATGACAGATAAACAAGATACACGGCAAGCGGTGCCAGACCAATGCCGCAGATAACAGGAATCATGGCAACCATAGCCATTGAATATTCAGCCGCTATACCCAACTGGAAGAGCAAAAACCAAAGCATTGCAATTCCACCAATGAAAACTGCAAAAGGCAGCAGGAAAAGCACACTCTTCATAAAGAAAGTCAGCAGTCCGATAAATTCCTCACCGGCGGAGCTTTGCCCATCTACTTCAATGGCAAGCACTGAAGGATAAAGTGCCGCAACGGCAACCAGCAGTGAAAGAATCAATGAACAAACACCAATGAGAACACCGGTAAATCCCATGCCCATCTTAAGGCCCATAACAAATCCTCCAATACCCTGCAGGACAAAGACAAGCGCAATGCAGTCAAGAATGGCCGGCGAACGGAATTTGGAACTTGTCTTTGAATAGAGCCCCCGGGTCACAGACATCACCTTATCCCCGATATAGACAAAAAGAACGCTGCCGACAAGGACTCCAAGTCCCATCCAAATCATACTCATACTTTCAATCTTGATAGCATAAATTATGCTGCGCAGGAAGAAAACTACACCAATCAAATACATGACTACGCTGTACAGCATTGATGCCCACTCTTCTGCCGGAGTACAGAAACGACCAATATCAGCTTTACGACCAATGTTCAAAGCACTGTCAATAAAGGCATTCAAAAAACCAATATACTTTTTCATACTACCTGCTCCTTTGTTTTTAAAACCACACCACAATTCTAACAACGGAAAATCTGCAGGTTAAATTAAAGCGTTATAAAAAAAGCAAGCCTTTTTCATATAAAAAATTATTTTTTTTATTTTTTCATATTATTACCAGGTATTTTTGCTATAATCTTTTTTATCAGAACATCTTTTTCAGGCAAAGGAAAATAACGTTCCATTTCAACCATGTCACTGCTGAAAAGTATGGCACAGGGAAGATCATTTATGCCGAAATGCTTTTTTACATCCTGACCGGAACTGCGTATATACATCACTGTACATGTTCCCTTGAGTCCGGAACGCAATTCATCTGTAAAACCTATCCCGTCTTTGCTTCCGAAGAGATAAAGCGATGGTTTATCAATATCCACTGCCGCACCAAGCTCCGCGTCGGCAGGCATGGCTGCTGCCTCTGCCCGCTGCAAAGGCCTGTCCCCTACCCGGGAAGCCGCCTTGCGGGAATGCATGTAAAAGAAAAAGCATATTCCCAATGCAACCAAAGGATATATATAGGCCCTGGCCCCTAATTTGAATTTTACCATTACAGTTCCTCCGGTAAATTACGATCAGATCATTCCCTTTTCTCAAAAATAAAAAAATCCACGAAAGCATAGGCCCCCGTGGATTTTTTGCGTTTCCGAAGCACACTTAAAAGCATGCTTCAGACTATACCGTCAGCCAAGAGCGCACAACAGCACACCGGCTGCAACAGCAGAGCCAATAACGCCTGAAACATTGGGTCCCATGGCGTGCATGAGCAGGAAGTTCTGAGGATCTTCCTCAAGGCCGACCTTATTGACAACACGGGCTGCCATAGGAACGGCGGACACACCAGCTGCACCGATCATGGGATTGATCTTGCCGCCGGACAACTTGCACATAACCTTGCCCATGAGAATACCACCGGCTGTTCCCACTGCAAAGGCAACAAGACCAAGAAGCAGGATACCCAGAGTCTCAAAGTTAAGGAACTTGTCAGCAGACAGCTTGGAACCAACTGAAAGTCCCAGGAAAATGGTAACTATGTTGATCAGGGCGTTCTGAGCAGTATCGCTGAGACGATCAGTGCACATGGATTCTTTCAGCAGATTGCCAAGCATGAGCATGGAAATCAGCGGAGCTGCCGACGGGAGAAGCATGCAGCACAGCAGAGTAATGACGATGGGGAAGACGATCTTCTCCAACTTGCTGACCATGCGGAGCTGGCTCATGCGGATCATGCGCTCTTTCTTTGTTGTAAGAGCCTTGATGATGGGAGGCTGGATAATGGGAACCAGAGCCATGTAGGAATATGCGGCAACGGCAATGGAACCGAGAAGATTCGGTGAAAGACGGCTGGACAGGAAAATAGCAGTCGGGCCGTCAGCGCCGCCGATAATACCGATAGATGCAGCATCCTTGATGGAGAAGTTGATGATGTGATCAGGTGTGATCCAGCTGATAAGAACAGCACCGAACAGAGCAGCGAAGATACCAAGCTGCGCAGCCCCACCAAGCAGGCATGTGACAGGATTGGCAATCAGCGGACCGAAGTCAGTCATGGCTCCGATACCAAGGAAGATGAGCAGAGGATAGAGTCCCCAGTGAACACCATTGAAAAGCATGCCCAGAATGCCGTCAGGATCCACTATTCCGGAAAGGGGAATGTTGGACATAACCGCACCGAAACCGATGGGAAGGAGCAGCAACGGCTCGAAGCCTTTAATGATTGCAAGATAGATAAGCACCAGTCCTACGATGATCATGATGAAACGGCCAATTCCAAGAGTCCATTCAAGTCTTGTCTGCTTGATGAACTCGTAAATGCCGGTGGACTGCCACAGCTTCCGGAACATTTCCCCAGCCTCGATGGGCTCATTACTTTCACCGGGCTTCACTGAATCATGGGATATGACCAAGGGCATCATGGTAAACATGACATCTCCGGTCTTGATCGTCTGACCATCTTTAATCATGACTTCGCGCACGTTGCATCCCATAGCAGACTTAACTTCAGCCTTGCTTCTTGAAGGATGACGCTCCAAGCCAGCCTTTTCAAGTTCCTCCGGGCTGCGGTCATCACTCTTGATCTTGAGAATGCAAAGAGTGCGGCCGGGATTGGCATTCATGCCCTTGCGCATTGCGACCTGATAAACAACTGCATCTGTAGGCCAGCTGTATACGATCTTCATAAGTCCGGTCTTGTCCTGGACAACTTTAAAAACCTCATCCTGAGTCATGGTGTACAGCTGAGTGCCGGGAACGCCTTCGGCTGCAGCGGCAGCGACATTCTTGGCTGTTTCAGCGGCCTTGGGTGCTTCAGCACCGAAGGACACCATGGAAAACAGCAGGACTGAAAGAAGAAGTGCAAAACTGTTCTTCATCATATTTTCCTCAAATATTTCAGGCTCATCCCTGACTGTACCGGGATGAGCCAATTGATTTTATCAGATGATTGCAACATCCTGGTCACTTTCAACAGTGTCACCCTGGGCAACGCTGATAGCAGCAACTGTTCCGTCTGCGGGAGCCTTGATGGACTGTTCCATCTTCATGGCTTCGATGATGATGATGTCATCGCCTTTCTTAACTGCATCGCCAACATTGGCAAGAACGCGGAGAACTGTTCCGGGCATGGGTGCCTTCACCTCTGTGCCGTTAGCAGGAGCTGCAGGTGCGGCTGCGGGAGCTGCTGCAACTGCGGGAGCTGCGCCGGCTGTGGGGGGAAGAACATCCACATGATATGACTTGCCATTGACTACGACTGTGTAAGAGGCGGGTACGTTGCTCATATTGCTATCCTTTTTGTTTGAGGTTTCTTTGTTATCTGTAACATAACGGCATCCCATGGGGCGTGCACCCTTGAGGAACTTGAGTCCCTTCGGGTCGGCTGCCTCATCGCAGGTAGCGATGATCATGACATTTTCATCAGTGATTTCCAGGCCGTTCTCCTTGAGAACCTGTTCGGCATGCTTGCGACCCAGCTTGGGATTCTTATCATTGAGATCACGGGGATTCTCTGTGGTGGGCTCCATGCCCAGCTGTTCGGCAGCCAGCTTGACAACTTCCGGATCCGGTGTTGCAGGAGTCTTGCCGAAATAACCCAGAACCATCTTGCCGTATCCGGGAGTGATCTTCTTCCAGGGTCCCTGCATGACATTGGCAAAGGCCTGCTGGAAATAGAACTGGGAAACAGGAGTAACTGAAGTTCCGAAACCACCCTTTTCAACGACTTCACGCATGGCAGCGACGACTTCCGGGAACTTGTCCAGGCACTTGTTATCGCGCATCATCTGGGTATTTGCTGTAAGTGCTCCGCCGGGAAGCGGGCACATGGTGATAAGAGGATTGGTGGTCTGTGCTTCCGGGGGAAGCATGTACTTGGACATGCATTCCTTGAATATGGCTTCCACCTTGAGGATCTTGTCCGGATCAATGTCCAGAGTATACTCGGTGCCCTTGAAAGCATGCCACATTGTAAGAATGTCAGGCTGTCCAGTTCCGCCGGACATTGGCTGCATTGAAAGGTCTATGATTTCAGCACCGCCTTCGATAGCCGCCATGTAGCAGGCTACGGACATATCGGCAGTGTCATGAGTGTGCATTTCGATGGGGCAGTCCTTTCTGCCGGCTGCATCAAGCATCTCGCGGCTGCGCTTCACAGTCTCGCGGATAATGGAGGGCGGGCATGTTCCGGACGCATCCTTGAAGCAAAGTGAATCAAAGGGCATTCCCGATTCCAGGATCTCTTCAAGTATGCGGCAGTAGAACTTCGCAGTGTGTGCCTCCGTTTCCATATTCGGAGGAAGTCCCATCATGGTGATGGTGGTCTGGTGCTTCAATCCGGCATTGTGTATGCAGGTACCGGAATAGCTGATATTACGAATATCATTAAGGGCGTCAAAATTACGGATCGTGGTCATTCCATGCTTCTTGAACATCTTGGCATGAAGGTCAATGATGTCACTGGGCTGGGATGAAAGTCCCACCACGTTCACGCCGCGGGCCAGAGTCTGCAGGTTCACTTCAGGGCCCACTGCCTTGCGGATGGCATCCATTGAATCGAATGCATTTTCGCCACAATAGAAGAAGGGACTCTGGAAACGTGCGCCGCCGCCGACTTCCATGTGGGTGAAACCGGCTTCGACCGCCGCCTCAATGGCGGGAATGAAATCAGCGGTCACCACGCGGGCGCCGACCACTGACTGGAATCCGTCACGAAACGACGTATCCATAAAACGGATTTTACGTGTCATTGTCTTGCTCCTGGATTTATTGTATCTTATTTTGAGTTATGATGGATTGCAGCAGCAACAGCCGCGATGATCTCCTCAGTTTCGGTTGCAGCCGGAGCGGCCTTCTTCGGCGCCGGCTTCTTCGGTTCAGGCTCCTGAATCAGATTATTGAACCTCTTTGTGATAATGGAGGAGGCCTTCGTGCACCAAATCTGAACAATAAGGAACACAAAGGTCATGCCCATTCCCGCTACCAGCAGGATGAACGCAGACTTGATCAACGCCGCATCATTGGGATTCATAGTTTGACCACCTTTGTTTTTTTTACATTCTGTCAACACTTCGTACTTGCGGAACAAGTACTGAAAAATCAGGACAAAATATAGCCTATTTTCTTGATTTTTCCACTATTTTCCAAGTTTTTCAAAAAAACATAAGCACCAGGGAGCATACATGACGGCTATGAATGCAAGTTCGCCGGGAAACAATATACAGCCGGGGTCTGCCTTAATTGAAAAGACTTTCGCCTATTACAGTTGTAAAAAATGATCCGGTAAACAGAAGGGGTCCGCCAGGAAGCTGGCTCCGGCTCGTTATCTCAGGTATTACATCCACAACCGGCATGTCCTTCATTGTCTTTTTCAATTCTTCAAGCCCGCTTCCCTTGAATGTACGGGGATTAGTAAGAATAAATTCCGCCCCCCTCAGTTTTTTCAGGGCCTCCGCCATGCCTTTCAAATCCTTTCCCTCAACACATCCGAGGACAACTGTCCATTTCACGCCGGGATGGATCTTTTCCAGGGATGCAACCAGTTTCTCCATGGAATCCCCGTTATGGGCTCCGTCAAGCAGCACCAGAGGATCTTTGCTCACGCAGTCAAACCTGGCACGCAGCTGGGGCACGCGAAACTTTTCCGGTGATGGAGCCAGGCCAAGAGCATGCACGGCAGTAAGTGCGCCGCTGAAATTATCCCTGAGAAAATCAGGTATCTGCTCAGGGATAAATGCAAAAGTATCCTCCATTGGAGCTGGACGCAGCACAGGACAGCCAAGTTCAGATGCTCTGGCAAGCACCGTTTTCTCAGCATCAATGAAAGGCTGCTTCATAAGGACCAGAGGCACGCCGGGCTTCAATATCCCCGCCTTTTCACCCGCAATCTCACTTATGGTATTGCCCAACAGGGCCATGTGGTCAAAACTTACCGGAGTTATTACATT
>JAZURH010000175.1:0-2299 GCA_045606125.1 Lentisphaeria bacterium
GGCCGGCCGGCAGCTTTCAGTACTTCATTTCTCTGGCAGGGTTTTTTTGTAAAAAACTTTTGGTTCTTCCGCAACGATTAGTATTATGTAGCGTTTCAATGCTAACAGGTATATAATAGACATATAGGTTGATCCTCAAAAAAGGAGTCGAAATATGTCTGTGACAGAGCTTGATGTTCAATCGTTCTATCCTCCTGAGCTAAAGATAACAGGAATAGTTGAATCGGACGACCAAATAACAATCCATATGCATTCTATGAGCCAGGAAGCCACCTGTCATAAATGCGGAGCACCTTTGATCAGGCATCACGGAACGCACCGGCGCAGAGTACAGGATCTTCCTGTTCTCGGCAAGAGAATGATGCTTGATATGCAGATCTATGATTATCAGTGCACAAGTGCCTCCTGTGTGTCATTTGCAGCATCTGAAACTTTTGATGGCTTTCTGGGCTACAACAGCCGTATGACAGGTCGGTTGGAAGATTTCATTTGTCTGCTGGCTCTTGAAACAAGCTGTGAAGCAAGCGCCAGGATATTGAACTCTGTAAAGATCAAAGTCAGCGGCGATACAGTGATTCGCCTGTTGATAAAACGATACTTGAAACAACCCGGGAAAACATGTGGAGCTATTATAGGGGTCGATGATTTTGCTTTTAAAAAGCGACACACTTATGGAACCATTATTGTTGATGAAGCAACGCACAGCCCTGTTGCCATACTGGACGGCCGCGATGGCAAGGCTTTGAAAGAATGGCTTCAAAACAACAGACATGTAACAACTGTAACCCGTGACCGTGCTTCTGCATACGCGAAAGCAGTTGAAGAGGTTCTTCCTGACTGTATGCAGATCGCAGATCGCTTTCACATTCATCAAAACCTGATGAATGCGGTAAATAAAGTCCTGGGACGGACGATACCAGCTACGAACCCCGTCCCCGCAGAGAATAACTTAAAAAACGACAGGTCTGAACCGGCAGCATCTTCCTTGCCGTCCTATGATGACGGCGAAAAAAAGAGCATCTTCTACGGGGATTTCAGAAATGGCGGGAATCCTGACCCGGGCTGAGGAAAAACGTTTGGAATTAATCCTAACAATTCAGAGCCTCTATAATGGAGGGGAATCAGTCCATGAAATCGCACGTATTACCGGAAAAGATTGGAAAACAGTCAAAAAATACCTGGACGGAGACCCAAAGTTGCTTTGTAAAAGCAGAAAACGAAGTCCTTTGGACATTTACACCGGTTTTATCATTAACAGCATCAAAGATGGCCAGAATGCAATGGCAATAGCCAAACAGTTAAAAGCTAAAGGAAATAACACTACCCTGACGAATATCCGGATATTTGTAAGGAACCTGGCCAAAGAACACGGTCTCGAGATTGTTAAATACCGCCGTGCATCTTCTAAGAACGTCCGAGAAGAACCTCCCGTTCCAAAGATGGACTATATTACACGGAAAGGAATATTCAATCATCTTTGGATGAAAATAGAGTTAATTCCTGCTCATCGAGAATACCTGTGGGAGCAATATGACAGCCTTCCTCAGCTTGATATCTGCATTCGAGAGTTCCGCGATATATTTTCTAAGAAAAGTATTCCCCGCCTCTATCTTTTCATTGAGAAGTACAGCCAATCTTCATTAAAAGAAATAGCATCCTTCGCCAATGGACTCAAGAAAGATATAGAGGCAGTCGAGAATGCAGTTGCAAGCCATTTAAGCAATGCCTTTGTTGAAGGCAATAACAGCAAGGTAAAGACAGTCAAGAAAGCCATGTACGGCCGATGCGGAAGGCTCCTTTTGGAGGCCAAGCTAATGTACGATAGGCAGGGTGCGTACTAACAAATGCGGAAGAACCGTTAAAATCCACTCTGAAAAACGAGTAGAAATTACTTTTACCAAACAGGGAAATGCCGGGTTGTACGGGTTCATTTATAGAGGAAATCATTCTTTCAAGGCCTTTTTCAATTGTTCAAGCCCATATATGGGCAACAGAAATAAGAGGAAAATCATCAGAAATTCCTATACAGGAAGAGTAAACGCCACTTTATATTTGAGAGATAAACGGAACAAGCGCAAGCCTGGTGGAGTGAAACGCTGCCATTGAGAAGGGCGGGAAGCCGGCGCAAGCGCCGCCTTCCCGCTTTGGAAAATGATCCCGGGGCAGACAGTGCCTCCTGCACTGACTGCCCCGGGGAGCTGCAGTATCCCTACTTGAGGAGGTAGGGCTTCAAAATGATGTCTTCCCTGGGGACCTCAAAGAGACCGAAGACATGAAGCTTTTCCCAGAGCAAGTCGGA
>JAZURH010000176.1:0-3065 GCA_045606125.1 Lentisphaeria bacterium
CGCAGCAGATTCAATATGCCGGAAAGGGAAAGCGCCAGAGAATCCGCATGATGCCGTCCAACGGCCTTGGGAACAAACTCGGAAAAAAGAAGGACTGTCGGAACCGTCAGAAAAGTGGTCAGCAAACTGCGAATCTCCTCCTCATCGTTTATGCCTAAACTCTCCATAAGCCTTACACCGAAAACCGATTCCATTATTGCCACAGACAAAGTGGAATGAACCAAAGTAGTCAGGGACACATTCACAAGATTGTTGCCTAAAAGAACAGTACAGAAAAAATCGCTTGCCTTGTCCAGTATGCGGCAGACCAATCCGGCACGGGCATCACCCTGCTCCGCCTGATCGCGGAGCCATGCCCTGTTTACAGATGTATATACGGTCTCCATGCAGCTGAAAAGAGCCGACAGGAAATAAAGCGTCAGAAGCGGAATAAATACAAGTATCATGTTCATGCTTCTTCCTCCTTTATGATAACGGGAGGAGTTATGCGGACTTTAAGAACACGACTCCCTTTCATACGCAACACAGTCAGCACAGTCCCATTCTTGAGGGTAACATTGGTCTTCGAACGGGGAACGCTGCCGAGAATCTCCATTATAAGCCCGCCAAGGGTATCAGAGTCACCTTCCTCACTTTCAAATTCCTCACCGAACTTCTGCTGAAGCACTCGCAGATGAGCATGGCCGTTTGCAATAAATGTACCATTGTCAGTCTTGTATATGGTATCCTCGTCATCACTGTTCTTCTGGGAAAAATGCCCCAGAAGTTCCTCCATTATGTCATTCAGCGTCACAACGCCGGAAACTCCGCCGTATTCATCTACAACTATGCAGAAACTTGCAGCTTTTCTGCGCATATCGTAAAGCAAAGAGTCTATCCTTGCGGTCTCCGGAACATAATAGGGCTTTGTTACCGGCAGCTGTTCGGCAGACGCCTCGTCCACCTTGTCCCTGAAATCACTGAGAAGCATATTCATTTCCGGTTTTCCACGCCAGAATGGAAGAGACATGAGGGAAAAAACACCCCACACTCCGTCATTGTTGCCAGAACATACCGGATAAAGCGAATAACGTTTCTCCATGGCAATGGAAAAGGCATCATTCACCGTTATGTCATCCGGCAGCATGGTCACATCCAGGCGATGAGTCATGACTTCCTTGACTGTAATACCGCCAATACCAACTGTATTGGACAGAATCTTATGTTCACTGCCATCCGTTGCCCCTGTTTCCTGTCCGGCTGAAATCGTTGCAAGCAATTCATCAATTGTCATTTCCCGCCAGTTTTCCATGCCGCTTTGCCCGAACAACATAAGAATTGCATTCGCCATGCCGCGCATCAACAGGTTGATCGGGGTAAGAACTATGCAAAGCAGCTGCAATGGCCTGGCCGCAGCACGGGCAATAAAGGCGCCATGGGCGTACGCCAGAACTTTAGGTGTCTGCTCGCCGCAGATCATAAGCAGAGGAGTAACTATCAGAACATTCAGAAGCTGACGGCATATTTCACCGAAACGCTCCATTGCCG
Organism: Lentisphaeria bacterium; assembly: GCA_045606125.1. Lineage (GTDB taxonomy): Bacteria > Verrucomicrobiota > Lentisphaeria > Oligosphaerales > Oligosphaeraceae > RGIG3456. Next base: position 1,528 of record JAZURH010000176.1, read on the forward strand.
TTTCACCGATTCCAGGATTCACCCATTTGGCAAGACTTTCAAACACACCCAATCCGTCATCAGTATCCAAAAGGCGGGTCATGAAAGTCGAAAATATACTGGCCAGCAGGACATTGACGAACATGTTCCCGACAAGGACCGTACTCAAAAGACTCTGAGGATTCTTCAACAAACGGCATACGGCCCTGTCACGCTCACCGCCAGAACTCATACGGCGGACTTCAGTTCTGCTCAACGACATCAATGCCGTCTCTGAAGCAGAAAAAAATGCTGATAAAAAAAGCAGTACTATCAAAGAAACAACAAGCAGTGTCATAAATATACCGGATTTAAAGCAGTATTTTCCTCATGTGAACTTCATACCATTGACAGCATCAGCCATCATCTTATAGCGGCGGTATTCAGCATCATAATTCCTGAGTGGAATGTATGTTTTTTCAACTTTAGAGGCAATGTGCTCTGCGGCGATTTCGGCACTCGGATAGATACCGGAAGCAGTTGCCGCATATATGGCTGTTCCCAAAGCACAAGTCTGATCGGATTTTACAACCGATATGGGCTTGCCGAGAACATCGGCCATGGTCTGCATGACAAAGGGCGACTTTTTGGCAATGCCGCCGCATGCAAGAATGGTGTGGACATTGACGCCCTGCTCTTTCAAAAACTCGTCAATAGCTCTGGAACCGAAAGCAGTAGCCTGCACAAGCGCACGGTACACCATTGGCGGAGTGGTACCGAGATTCATACCGAAGATCCCGCCTTTGACGGTATAGTCGGCATAGGGTGTGCGGCGGCCGTTGAACCAGTCAAGAGCGTACACCTCATTGTCCTCAAGGACGGCAGCCTCCTTCTCAAGCCCCGCAAGGCTAACATCGCCAGCATATCCCATGAAACGCCTGAACCACGCATAAGTATCGCCAAAGGCACTCTGGCCTGCCTCTATGGTGACAAGCCCCGGCATTGAGGATCCCATGACCTGCCCGCATACTCCCGGTATGCACTTGTCAACACGGCGCGCTCCTACAATATCACAGGTAGAAGTCCCCATGATCTTTACATCTATACCGTCCTTTATGCCTGAGCCTGCAGCTCCGGAATGGGCATCGTATGCACCTGTCGCAACCACGACATTTTCCGAAAGTCCCAATTTGGCAGCCCATTCAGGAGAAAGTTTTCCCATGGGGACATCCGGCGTAAAAGTATCTGTGTACATTCTGTCCCTCATTCCGGCAAGAAGAGGATCCACAGCACGGAAAAACTCATCCGGCGGCAGTCCTCCCCAGTCTTCATGCCACATGGCCTTATGCCCGGCGGCGGGACGGGCAGCCTGCACAGGAAGCCCCGTAAGGATAGACGGGATCCAATCGCAATGTTCAACAAACTTCCAGGCCGCAGCACGGACACGTTCATTGCTGCGCAATATGTGAAGTGCCTTGCTCCAGAACCATTCACTGGAGTAGATGCCGCCTTCATACATGGTATAATCAGGTCCATTCCAGTTCCCGGCGACCTCATTTATGAAGTCGGATGTAGCCATG
>JAZURH010000177.1:0-3141 GCA_045606125.1 Lentisphaeria bacterium
CCGTAGACTGATGAACTGGCGGCATAGACAAAACGCTTGACCCCGGCCTTGACTGAGGCATGCAGAATATTTACGAAGCCAGATATGTTGACTCTGGCAGTAAGCGCCGGATCATCTATGGAACGGGGCACACTGCCAATCGCAGCCTCATGAAGGACATATTCAACACCATCAACAGCCTTAAAGCACACGGCACAGTCGCAAATATCACCTTCTATAAGCTTAAAACGGGGATTTTCCAGAACCGGCTTGAGATTCTCAATACTACCGGTTGAAAAATTATCCAGGACAATGACCTCGTTATTTCGGGACAACAAATCCTCAACAAGATTGCTGCCTATAAAACCAGCCCCTCCGGTGACCAAAATGCGTGAATTATCTATCATTATATTTTCCTGCAACAAACATGTAATTCAAGAGAGGAATATAGGTGAATTATATTTTTTTTCAATAAAGAAACGCCTATATCACCTAAAACAATCAGCAATACCAATGTTCATTGCTGTCTATGCAGGATCCGGCAGAATACCCTGACTGCGCCATGTGCTGATATCTATACATGGCGCAGGGGCTAAATCTGCGTCTGCGTCAGCGGCATATTTCGTGTATGAAGGCTGCGATTTCCGCTTCTATTTCAGGATAGAGCCGCGTAGTCCCCGGGAAAAATATGCGATGGGAAAAACCGTCCTCATCAATTTTATAAACAAATTTACGGCAGTAGGATCCAACATTTTCTGCGGCATCAGAAAAATGCTCAGTGCATTTGCATGGTACCACATTATCACAGATATCATGAGTGCACAGTACCGGTGGGGACGATGGTACCAGATAATTCAGCGGATCTATTGAATGAAGTTCCTCCTCTGCGGGTTCATGTCCGAAAAGGGTGCTGTATCTTCCAGGTGAATGGGCATGATCCTCAACTACAGAATTTATGCCTGAAATAGAAATGATTCCCAATACCCGTTCCGGCGGAAGCCTTAATCCGGTCATCAGGGCCAGATGTCCTCCCGCCGATCCACCAAGGACAAGCACCTTCCTTCTATCCAAGCAACTTGCTTCTGAAATATCGCCATTAAGCAAAGCCCATGCCGCGGCAATGCAGTCATCACCGCATGCGGGCCACTTCACTTCAGTTGACAAACGGTAATTGATATTAAAAACAGCCATCTTCACATCACGGCAAAGGAATCCGGAAATATCATCCATGCGGCTTTTGTCCAGCCCGCCCCAACCGCCGCCATGTATGCACAAGGCAAGCTTGGTATCAGCTGTCACATTCTCCGGAAGATACAGATCTCCTATACCGTAGGCTCCGGCCTCGTCTGAGTACCGTATATTTTCCATGATCTTCATAAAACACCGCCCGTCATTGCAAATTTATCTATAATGTACTTCACCGGCTGCCAACTCGCATTCAATAAAAACTGTCTGCTGTTTTTTTCAGTTTTAACTTGATGCAATACCAAATAAAATTCTGAACAGCAATAAGTTAATTTATTAAATGCTTTCATGCAAGCCGGATAAAACAGGATTAATGACTGCAGAGGCAATTTCAAAAAACTTATTTATTAAATCAAACGCCTGACTGCCATGCTCCTTGTTTCATGCAATATTTGATTTTTTCTTATTAAAAAATATATTAAAAGCAATTTGACCGGGGTGCTGCGGCTTATTTCGCGGCTGAGATCATACCCGTTGAACCTGAACTGAGTAATTTCAGCGTAGGAAGCAATGGTACGCCAAGGAAAACAAGATTTTCCCATGAATCTGCGCTGAAAAAAAGGGAGAATCAAAAAATGGCGGAAAACAAAAAAACTTCTGTGTTTGGAAGCGGACTTATCTGGTTTGGTGCCGCAGTCTCAATAGCCGAAATACTTACTGGCGCACTATTCGCACCTCTTGGTCTTATAAAAGGAACAGCAGCCATCATCATCGGACATGCAATAGGATGCACCCTGCTCTATTGCGCAGGTCTCCTGGGAGCAAGGCACTCCATGAGCGCCATGGAAACAGCCAAACTGACTTTCGGAACCCGGGGAGGAAAGCTGTTTGCATCCTTGAATATACTTCAGCTTGTAGGCTGGACTGCAGTTATGATAGCCTCAGGGGCCGCCTCAGCACAGGTCGGCTACACTTTTCCGTGGGGCAGCTGGACATGGGCCGTCATAATAGGAATACTCATTCTGACATGGATTTCAGCCGGAATAGGTCTGCTTCAGAAAATCAATCTGGTTACAATGATACTGCTGTTCGGATTATCAGCAGTGCTTTCCAAACTGGTATTTTCAGGAGATACAGCCCAGATTACAGCCGGATCCGGCCTTACATTCGGTGCTGCCCTTGAACTTTCCATAGCAATGCCCGTATCCTGGCTGCCGCTTATTGCGGACTACACCGGACATTCGGAGCGCCCCAAAGCCTGTTGCTTTGTCAGTGCCTTCGTATATTTTGCAGTTTCATGCTGGATGTACATAATAGGAATGGCAGCGGCCGCATACGCAGGTGAAACAGAAATAGCCGCAATAATGTCCGGTGCTGGACTCGGTCTCAGCGCAATTCTGATTGTGGTACTCTCCACCGTCACCACCACATTTCTTGATGTGCACTCAGCTGCAGTCAGCTGTGAAAGCATATTTTCCGGGATCCCCCGCAAAATCGTGGCGTCAACGGTATGCGTTGTCGGCGTCCTGCTGGCGATTTTCTGCAATACTGGTGCATTTGAGGGTTTCCTTTATCTCATAGGCTCCGTTTTCGTTCCCATGATAACAATACAAATAACCGACACTCTGATATTGGGCAGGGTAAACTCAAGTCCCTACATGATGCGCAATCTCATTCTGTGGGCCATAGGTTTCATTTTTTACAGAATATTCCTTTACATGAATCTGCCCTACGGAAGCACCCTTCCCGTCATGGCGGCCTGCGCCATACTGTGCATCGCCGTTCCACCAGGCAGATCAAAACAATAAATACAATAAAAAAGCCGGAGCAACGGCTCCGGCTCATAGCTGATTTTATGAATCAGTAGTTTTCAGCCTCAATCTGGAAATATGCCTTGGGATGTGCGCACACGGGGCAGATATCAGGTGCCTTTTCACCAATGTAGATATGTCCGCAGTTGCGGCACTGCCAGCGGTT
>JAZURH010000178.1:0-1737 GCA_045606125.1 Lentisphaeria bacterium
GGCCGCAGCGCTTATAAAGCAAGCTGCCATGCTGGATACCAATGACACTTCTTTTATAAAGGAAGCAGCAAAAACGCTGGTCTTAATAGAAGCCTATTCAGATTTGCTTTTCCTGCTTGACTCAATCCCCAAAGAAATCGCTGAACGCCCGCTTCTTAAGATGATGCGTGCGGCAGCATACGCACATACGGGAAAACTTGACGAGGCAGAAGCCATCCTGACGGAAAACGGAGGACTTGACATACCAGACATAAGAGAGGGCGAAAATTCCACATCCCAGCTGTACATATACATAAAGGAACAGCAGGCCATTAGAAACGGTGAAGACTTCGACCCGCGGGAGTGCAAAGTCCCCTTCCTTCTGGATTTGAGAATGCAGGAATGACAAGGTGATATTATGAAGTCAAAACAGTATCTGGGCCTTGATATAGGTTCCTCCGGAACAAAAGCCGTGGCATTGGACAAAAACGGTGTACTGTGCGGTTTCGGCTCCCTGGACATGCGTGATGAGGGAATACTGAATGACGCTGAACTTTATGGTTCCATTGCAAAATGGATAGACAGCATGAACTGGGGCAAATGCAGAACAATAACCGCCCTGCCCCAGTACATGGCAACGATACTGTCAAGAAATTATCCTGAAAAACTGCCGGAAGCGGCAATAAATCTGCAGTTGAAACTGGAATCCTCCCAGGTTGCCGGACTTTCAGACGAGCCTATGCTGCAGGACTGCTGCATATTTGGAAAAACACCTGTCAGGACCAATGCGGTTGTCATTGCAATCTCAAAGGAACAGAATATCCGGGAAAGGCTGGCCACAATGGAAACAGCAGGGATAAAAGTCACGGACATAGTCCCGGGGGGAATAGCCATTGTCAACGCATTCAATCACCTTTACCCGAAACATGCTGAATGCGGCAGACCGGCGCTTCTTGTTGAGTTGGGAAATGAATATTCAACGGCTGTTGTAATAGCCGGAGGCCAGCCTTTGTTCATGGGTTCCCTGATGTTCTCCGCCGAAAAGATAAATGAAATAATCAAAAGACGGGGCGAAGAGCATAATACCAAAATGCCTGAACGGGACATGAAGACCATAAACATCCGGGATGAAAACAGTCATTCCTGTGTCATGGAAGCGCTTTTTTCACTTGAAAATGAAATACACGATTTCATTGAATCATGGCGCAGCCAGGAAACGGAGGACATGGCGCAGATTCCTGTCGAAAATGTGTACATCTGCGGCGGTCTGTCTCAAATGCAGGGACTGCAGCAATGGCTGCAGGAACGCCTTGAAGTCGAGGTTTCCATACTTGCTCCTGACTGCAGTGGTGAACTGCACCCGGAATTGATACAGGCATACGGCCTTGCCCTGCAATCTGCGGGCAGGGCCCATGTGAAGCTGTCTATGCTTCCGGAAGATATACGTTTCAGCCAATACCGTGCAAAGAACTGGCCGGCGCTGGCAATGGCTCTATTGCTTATTCTGCTGGCTTTTGTGGCAATTGATCTGCACTGCTACCGCAGAAACATAGAAAAACTCAATCAGTTCAAGGCTGAAAAAGCTGATATTGAGACATGCATAAGGGAAATATCAACCATACTGGATTTGCAGAAACAACTTAAAGAAAGCGAAATGAAGCTCGCTCCGATTGTGGCGGCGGGAAATCAGCATACTCATCTTTGCAGCACGCTGGGTGCCATGGCTTCAGCCAGAGGACAGAAGGACTGGTTCATCTA
>JAZURH010000179.1:0-15403 GCA_045606125.1 Lentisphaeria bacterium
TCGGACTCGGCCACGGCAATCTGGGCGCCATGCTTCTCCGCGAAGAGACAAAGTGCTTCTGCTTCCTGGCTGGTCACGAATCCTTTGCAGCAGCTGAAGGCGCAATCGGCATTGCCAAGAAGGCCAACAAGGTTCGCAAAGAGCCTCTCAAGGTCTGCTTGAACGGTCTGGGCAAGAACGCCGCATACATCATCAGCCGCATCAACGGCTTCACTTATGTTGAGACCAAGTTTGACTACAGCACAGGCGCACTTGAAATCATCAGGGAAATCCCCTTCAGCGACGGTCCCAAGGCTGCAGTCCGCTGCTATGGCGCAGATGATGTACGCGAAGGCGTAGCCATTATGTGGCATGAGAACGCCGATGTTTCCATCACCGGCAACTCCACCAACCCCACCCGTTTCCAGCATCCCGTTGCCGGCACATACAAGAAAGAATGCAACGAGCGCGGCAAGAAGTATTTCTCAGTGGCTTCCGGCGGCGGCACAGGCCGTACACTGCATCCCGACAACATGGCTGCCGGTCCTGCTTCCTATGGTATGACTGACACAATGGGCCGCATGCACTCAGACGCCCAGTTCGCAGGTTCATCTTCAGTTCCTGCCCACGTTGAGATGATGGGTCTTATCGGCATGGGAAACAACCCCATGGTCGGTGCAACTGTTGCAGTTGCAGTTGCAGTTGAAGAAGCAATGAAATAAAAATCGACGCTTCCTGTCTGGCTGTTTACCGCTGCCGGACAGAAGGTGCATTCAACGGTGACATTGCCGTTTGGTATTTCCATTCGGCAATGTCCTTTGTGATTTTTCATGGTCTGGCAACCCGATTTACCATATAATGCGGTTTTGTGCCGCTATAACGAGATAGGCACCAAGGGCAGGAACCGCATACGCTTCGAAGAACAGCTTGCGGATTCTATTCGCCGTGCCTTTTCATCGGCCGGGGCAATAAAGTTCATGTTTGAGCATGGACGCATTTTTGTCATTCCCGGAGGCGGGCGTGAGCACTTTACTGAATCTGATCTGCAGGTATTCCGCAGCAAGGCAGGAGGTGTTTCCGGACTGTCGTCCCTGTCCCCCGGTTTTCTGGTGCCGCCGGAGCTTGGAGCCATTGAGGACCTGGTGATGAAGTATTTTCCACTGGTCCATGATGCTTATTTCGCACGGACTCCCTCTCCTGAACCCAGTTATGCTATGAGGGCCCGCCGCTGCGATAAAAGTTTTCCCATGACCTGCGGAGATGTTGAAAGGTATTTTGCCGAACTTATACTCCCCAGGTATCCTGAATTGAAGATTGATCTTAAGCACGCCGGACTTTTGGTGGAGCTTGATATCAGGTACCGCCATGCCTTTGTATCTTTTGAACGGGTGGCCGGACCTGGTGGACTTCCCTCCGGCAGCGGCGGAAGGGTGCTGGCTCTTATTTCCGGAGGCATTGATTCTCCGGTGGCGTGTTATGAGATGATGAGACGGGGATGTACTGTGGACTTTATTTCATTCCACAGCGAACCGTATACGCCTCCCGCGTATTTGACCAAAGGCGCCGGCATAGAGAAGACTCTGGATGCTTTTCAGAAACGGGGCAGGCTGGTTGCCGTGAATATGGTGGAAGCTCAGAAGGCCATAAGGGATCTTTGCCTGGATAAGAACAGGACTGTTCTCTATCGTCGTTTCATGATGAGGCTGGCTTCCGCTGTTGCTGCCAGATTTGAGGATAAGGCACTTGTCACCGGAGATAATCTTGGACAGGTGGCTAGCCAGACACTGGACAACATGGGAGTGATAAACTGTTCAGTGCCGGACATGGTGCTGCGTCCGCTTCTTACATTTGACAAGCTGGACATAATGGCCATCGCCCAAAGAATAGGTACTTATGAACAGTCGATAATTGATGTTCCGGACAGCTGCACGGTCTTTGCGCCGAAGGCTCCTACTACGGCAGCAGTCCTTGAAAGCGTGCTGTTGGATGAATCCAAGCTGGATATCCCTGCGCTGCTGCAGATTTGTCTGGAGGATACGGTGTACATAAATCCGTCCACCTTCAAGACTCACCCGTTTATGGAAAGCTGAGGTGGGAATGGTGGTGCGTACAGGACGTTTTTGTTATGCGGCAAGCGAGACTTGTGCCGATCTGCTTTATCTGAGCGGTTTTTCTGCTCCGGATCCCTTTCTTTGGATCCAGGTTGGCGGCGAGCAGTTCACCATAGTCAATACCATGGAATACGGGCGTGCCTGTCTTCAGGGAAGGGAAGGCGTAAAAGTTCTTACATTTGAACAGGCCGCTGCATTGTGGAAGATCAGCGGCAGACCTTCTGCAGCCAGAATAATTGCAGGTGCGGCACGGTTCACTGACACATGGCTATGGGAAACTCCCTGGCATTGCCCGCTGCAGCTTGCAAACGAAATACTTGATACCAAATTCAGGACTGTCAGTGGTACGACCGGTTCAAGAATAAAGATCCGTACAGAGAGCGGAGTATTCTGCCCGGGACGTCTTGTCAAGTCTGATAGTGAGCGCGAGGCGCTGCGCCGTGCGGAAAGGATTGCAGAGGCCGGTCTGGCGAGGGCCATTGACATAATTTCTGATTCAAGTATAGGACAGGACGGAATATTGTTGTGGCAAGGGCAGGTTTTGACTTCGGAGACCCTCCGAGGCGAAATCAATGGTGAAATCGCCAGAAAAGGAGGGGCTGCCGCAGGTACTATAGCCGCTCCCGGAGTACAGGGGGCCAATCCTCATGATGCCGGACACGGACCTGTGCGGGCAAATCAGCCCATAGTGATAGACATTTTCCCCCGGGATTGTGAAACCGGATATTTCGGGGATCTTACACGCACTGTCCTTAAGGGGCATGCGCCTGATATTGTAAAGGCGGCATTTAATGCCGTATATGACGCTCAGAAGACTGTTCTTGCCATGCTCAAACCGGGGATAACAGGTGTTGAAGCCCATAGAAAAGCATCTGATGTCATGGCTTCCCACGGCTTCAAAACGGATTTGTCTCCCGGCGCTGCATGCGGATTTATACATGGATTGGGTCATGGTGTCGGTTTGGAGATACATGAGCAGCCGTCTCTCAATTTGAGAAACGGCAATCCTCTTGAAATCGGTAATGTAGTAACCGTGGAGCCCGGGTTGTATTATCCGGACTGGGGCGGCATAAGAATAGAGGACATGGCGGCTATTACTGCGGATGGCATTGACGATTTGACAAGCTGTCCGGTGTTTTTGGAAATAGATTAACGGGAATAAACTTTATGGAAGAAAAGACATTGACCGTACTTGAATCACTGGCGGCCATGCCGGTGGATGAAATCGCAGCTGAGCTCAAGGCTCTTGCTCCTGAAAGAGTTACTGCCTTCAAAGAAGCTGTTGAACTTGCCGTCAATCTGGAGGCATTTTCAGAAGATCAGTTTAAGGGACTTCGCATAGCACTGCTTGCTCTTGCAACTGCCAAGTGCAGAGAAGCCTTCATGCCTATTGTGGGGCTTGCCAAGTCCCGGGCATTCGAGGCAGTTGACGAATATGACTGGATGATGTACAACCTGTATCGCATTCTTTCATCAGTTGCAAGTGACGAAGACTATGCCGGACTCCTTGAATATGCAGTTGACGAGAACATTTGCAGGAATGTCCGTGAGCAGTTTGTAATGCTTATAATATCCGGCTGGAGCGCAAAGAAACTGTCTGATTCAACAGTGACCGGCATGTTTGCCGGAATAGTCAGAGCAAGTATGGACAAGGGGCTTTTCGAAAAGGACATCCTTTCTGCCATACTTATAAATGCGGCCATGATAGGCAGCCGTGAAGCGAATGAAGTGGAGAACATGATCTTTGCATCTAATATTCTCGGGGATGAGACCGACCGCATGAAAAAGGCGGTCAAGGCTGTTTCTGAACAGAGGGAATACTTCCACAAAATGATGCTTACCCAGCAGAAGGGCGAGTTTACCGATCCCGCTGCTGAACTTGAAAGCATACATGAAAAGATCGTGGAGGAAAAACAGGAACTTCCCGGAAAGGGCCAGCCCATAGTCCGTGAATCGCCTAAGATCGGCCGCAACGATCCCTGCCCGTGTGGCAGTGGTAAGAAATACAAAAAGTGCTGTGGGCGTGATTTGTAATAATTGACAGATAAATAATTTGATAAAATCAGGAGAGTGATCTTATGGATTCATATCTGCAGGAAATGTTTGCTGAACGCATAGGCGGAAATCGCTTCGGCAAGGACACAACGATCTACAAGTTTGAAAAGATCAAGCGCGCCAAGGCTGCTGCCCACAAGGCAAAGCCCGGAATTGAACTTATTGACATGGGTGTCGGTGAGCCGGATGACAAGGCGTTCCCCGAGGTCATCAGCGCACTGGCTATTGAGGCCGATAAGATCGAAAACCGTTTTTATGCCGACAATGGCTGCCAGGAATTCAAGGAAGCAGCTGCCGCATATATGAAGGAACTCTACGGTGTTGAGCTTGACCCCGACACGGAGATCGTCCATTCGATAGGCAGCAAGTCTGCATTGTCTCTGCTTCCCTCATGCTTTATCAATCCCGGTGATATAACTGTCATGACAGTTCCCGGATATCCCGTCATGGGCACATGGACAAAGTATTTCGGTGGTGAAGTGGTAAATCTTCCCCTGCTCAAGGAAAACAATTTCCTGCCCCAGCTTGATTCTCTTACAGCCGATCAGCGCAAGAGATGCAAGCTTATCTATCTGAACTATCCCAACAATCCCACAGGCGCCTCTGCAACGCCAGAGTTCTATGACAAGGCCATTGCTTTTGCCAGAGAGAACAATATCCTTCTCGTAATTGATGCTCCCTATGCTCCTCTCAACTTCAAGGGAAGCCCCTTGAGCATCCTGTCCCGCCCGGGAGGAAAGGATGTAGCCATTGAGCTGCACAGCATGTCAAAGGGATTCAATATGACCGGCTGGCGTCTTGGTTGGGTTGCAGGAAACGCTGATGCCGTCAAGGCATTTGCAACAGTAAAGGACAATGCTGATTCAGGTCAGTTCCTGGCTATTCAGAAGGCTGCTGCCAAGGCACTTGCCAATCAGTCCAGCATTACACCTCTTATCTGTGAAAAGTACAGCCGTCGTCTTCGCGCACTGGTCGAAACACTGCGTGAACTTGGCTTTGATGCAAACATGCCTGAAGGTTCATTCTATCTTTATGTCCAGATTCCCAAGGGCGTAAAGGGTGGTATCAAGTTTGCCAACGGAGAGGAATTCAGCCAGTGGCTTATCACTGAAAAGCTTATCAGCACAGTTCCATGGGATGATGTGGGGAATTTCGTGCGTTTCTCAGCCACTTTCGTGGCTCCCACCCTCGAAGAGGAAAAGCGGGTTCTTGATGAAGTGAAGGCACGCCTTTCTGATTCAGTCTTCGAGTTCTGACAGGATCATTTCAATGTCTGAAAACTGGTACATCTGGCATGATGGAGAGCATTCGCCGGCATTCAATATGGCGGCGGATGAGGTGCTTTTGGAAACATCCGCCAAGCGTGAGATACCTTTGCTGCGCTTTTATTCCTGGGATAGAAAAGCTGTTTCAATAGGATATATTCAACAGGCGGATGCAGTTCCGGATGGGTATGCCTTTGTTCGCAGACCCACTGGAGGCGGAATTGTGTATCATGATTATGATTTCACTTATTCCATTGCATTTCCTGCGGCGCACTGGCTGAACGGTCTTGACCGTAATCTGTCCTATGACTGGATTAACCGCAGTGTACAGAAAGCACTTCATTCTCTGAATTGCAGTGCCAGTCTTTCAGATGATGTTATTTCCCATGATGTGGACCGGGGAACCATGGTCTGCTTTACCAATCCGACCCGTTATGATGTCCTTCTGGACGGACGCAAGATAGCAGGCAGCGCCCAGAGGCGGACTGCGGACGGCATCCTTCATCAGGGAAGCCTGCATTTCGGTTCTGAATTGCCTTACGGACGGGATGTACTTGCCGCTGCCCTGATCAGGGCATTTGAGGATGTCATGTCGGTTGAGTTCATGGATTTTGATGTACAGGACAGTTTCCTCGGTCTGTGCAGGGAACGTGCTGAAAATAAGTATGCAACTGAAGCCTGGAACAATAAACGCTGAGTTTTTATGCCGGAAATAGAAGAAAACGGAAGGGAATACGGCGTTCAGCCTCTGGATGCCAAAATGAAAGAACATGGACTGGAGAATCATTCTCTTGTCGCTGCTTCGACTGAGCAGCTTACACATAAAATGGTTTCAAAGGGCCGTTCGGGGCGTTTCCTGAGCGTCCGTGTCCGTATGAAGATATTGCGTGCCATGAACAAGGCAGCCAAGGCGGAATATGGTCTGGCTGATCTGTTCAATTATCGTTGAGTGCGATTGCATTTGCGCTCAGCGTATTCACCGGTGCCTTATATAACATGGAATTTAAGGAGAGCGTATGAGAATGCTTTTGTTTTTTCTTATGATGTTGGTGTCCGGTGTTTTTGCTGTAGAGACTATTTATCTGTCTCCCGGTGCGAAGTGCGGTATATTCACCACGCTTCGGGGAGAGTGGAGCCGATGTTCCGGTTCCGTTTTTATATCTTATGGTCAAGATGCGCTGGAGATTCGCGGGGAGTGCATCAAGCCTGAAGGCAGCAATGTTCGCGTGGGAAAAGTCAGCTCTGATGAAATGGCGGCTTTTGCCGGTGAAGTATTTGAGTTTCAGGTTGCACCGGCCGGGCAGGGCGGAGTATACTATCATTTTGCCGTTAATACGGCCGGTAATCTTTATTCTGCAAAATGCAGGGATTATTCCTGGAATCCGGTTCCAGCCGTTGAAAAGAAAGTTACAGTGGATGGACGGAAATGGAACATTGATCTGAGAATACCATATTCCTGTATCGGAGAAGACAAACCTTATGACGGGGAGGAATGGCGAGCAAACTTTGGCTGGTCAAGCGGTTTTTCCGATGGTACTTCTGAAGTGGCAAGCGTAAGCGGTGCGTCTGATTTTCATGATGTGTCACAATATGCAAAACTGGTCTTCGGGCGCAGGGCGCCATCACCGAATATTACTCTTGACGGCATTGAAGTGAATGAAAAGCATTTTGGGTTTTCAATTTCATCTGATGTAAAACTTGATGATAATACCAGGGTGGCTCTGGCAGTTGACGGCAAGAATATTGAAGGACTAAATATAACCTATGCCATGGATGGCAAGGGACTGTCCGCAGTGCTGCCTCAGCGCAAAGGCTATATTCCGTTGAAGGGAATAGAGTGCATTGAAATAAAAGTCAGTATTTCCGATGATGTGGTCAGGACATTTTCCGCTTTAAGCCCATGGCGTGGCAGTGGGATGCTTGAACTTGACAGTTTCTATTATGTAAAAGGTTCGACTAAGGTCGGATATTCCCATGAATTGGAAGGAGAAGCACGTATCAGAGTATTTTCTCCCGCCGGAAAGAAGATGGCGGATTTTATAGCAGCACCAAAAGGGGAGATCGAGATACCTGAAGACTGTCCTTTGGGAAGCTGCAGGGTTGAAATATCAAACGGAATCATATCGACAAGCCGGGTTTTTGTGCTTGTCCTGTCTGAATACGAGGATTTTGAGCTAACTTCCGGCGTAATGCCGTCATTGACAATTCGCGAGGACGGATGTTTTTTGCGCGGAGGGAAGCCATCCTACCTTATCGGCATGTCACAGACTGCCAAGTCATTCTTGAAGGCTGACAAGGTGTTTAACATGAGATATTCACGTTTTGGTGCCAGGGACGACGCGGCCCTTTCCATAGGACTTCCAACTGGACGTTTGATACGCAAGCCTGAGACTGGAAAGGTGTTTTCAGATAAAAACATGGCGTCTGTTCTTTCTTCTGTGGCACGGGCTCCTGTCAATCAGCCGGCAATAAGGCGAATATGCTACGAATCCCAGATACGCGCTGCGGTGAAGAATGAAAAAAGTGTCATGGAGTTTGTTTCGCCCTTACCGTTTATTGAGCGTTATTGGACTGAATTGAAGAAAGCCAGACCAGATCTTATCTTCTCAATGCATACAGATTCGGTTGGATTCATCAGGGATGCTTCACGGCTTTGCGATGTATTTGAGGTGTCAGTGCCTACATCAAGCTATGCGAAAAATCTTGTTATTGAGCTTGATAATGACATTGCAAGAATGAAAATGAACATGCATGACAGGAATAAGCCTGTGATATATTGGCTTGGAGGAACTATTCCAGATAAGGTGTCCCGTACAGCTGAGGAACTGCGCTGCGCTGTCTGGCTTTGCGTTCTCAGGGGCATGCGGGGAAATATTTTCCACATGGGGCATGGTTTCCTGCCGGAGGAGCGCACCAGACTGTGGTCTCTTATATCGGGGATATGTGGTGAAATAGAGGCTTTTTATCCCGATTTTGCATCCGGCACCGATGTTACATACGATATCGGCGATGTGCAGGAGGGATTTGCATGGAAGGCAGTCCGAAACGGGGATAGGACCATGCTTATGGTGGTAAATACCAGAGCTTCTGAGAATAAATTGGATGTGATAATACCCGGCAGACGTGCTAAATATTTCGGCAACGGCTTGAAGGCTGCTGTCCGGCGTCGGCATCTCAGGGATACATTCACCCCATATGAACCGAAATTGTATATTCTGGAGTGATCCGGTAAATGCGTAATTTCATTATTACGGTATTGTTGCTTTTTGCTGCATTTGCAGTGCATGCTGTCACGCATACGGAAAGCATACACAACACCAGAATACGCGTCACCACGGAGGACCGTTCTCTTTCAAAGGCGCTTGTCAGGTATGTTGACAGATGTTCAGACAGTGTTGATATGGTGCTCGAGTGCAGGACATCTCCTCCAAAGAGGAATGTATTTATAGTGGCAGGGACCTGTGCTGAAGAAAAACAGAGAGAATTGGAATACAGGTTTGATGAAAGCACGGATATGCTCGGTTTAACTGCCGGAGTCATGCGGGTGCTGGTGAAGCGCAGATCAAGGGAATTGTTCGGAAAGTATGGCACAGAGCGTTCCCTGGATTTCATTTCGGCTGCTTTGGCATACAATTTCATGATGAGGATGCGTACGGAGGGAAATATTGTGGACTATGATTATCAACCGGCGCTTCATCAGTTCACAGAAGGATTTTTTCCGGAGGGCATGTCATTGTTTACCAGGCCTGTGTCGCCGGACATGCCCTGGCTTTACCGTTTGTATGCCATGCATTGCAGTCTTATGATAAGATGTTTGCGCACTTTGAACGGAAATATGGTTCGATCAATGCTTGAAGCGGATGCAAAGGCTGATAATGAAGACGGTAATGCTGTTATAGCTTTGTTTTTTGAAAAGTTTCCCAGGCGTGAAATGTTTCAGTCCTGGTATGAGGGGCTTGTCGTTAACATTGCACATAACGACAGATCCGGAAACATCAAGTTTGACCTTGATGAAAAGGTCAGGGAATTGGAGACTGTCTCCGTTGTGGAAGCCGGTGGGGCAGTGGCTGGACTGCGTGCTGTTAAAATTGATGATTCCAGTCAGTCCATAGAAGTCCTTCGGGGGGACAAGGTAGTACTGTATAAAAGACAGAATGATTTTCTGCGTCTGCGCAACAGCGCCCCTGTATTGTTGCGTCCCGCTTTGGAAATGTATGCCAGAGCAATGGGATATCTGGCAGCGGACGATGTCCGTGCTTTTAAAAAGGAACTTAAGAAAGCAAGAAAAAACTACAGAAAAGCTTCTGAAAGACAGAAGCGGCTGGAAGAAAAACTGGATGATTTTGAAAAGAGCCATACATTGCCTGTAAGACGCTACAGCACAGAACTGGAGATATACCGTCGTTTTGCTGAGATAGAGAAGGATCTTCCGGGAATTAAATAGGCCGGCGGCTTTGGTGAGAGCCATTGTACCTGAAGGGCTCTGTATAGGCGAAGATGGTCTTTGCATTCCGGATTTAATTATGATATAAAAGTTAAAAGATTGTCTTTATGTTTAAGGATTTTTTCAAAGGATGGAGCTATATCATCCGCGGATGCAGGGAGTTCTACGGTGATGCCGCTGCCTGGAAATATGCGTTGCTTCCGGTGGGAGTCATGCTTCTGGTCTATTGCCTGATTTTTTGGGGCGTGATGTACCTGGCAGGGCTTGGTGGAGACTTTGTAAGCAGGCTTATGGCAGATTTGCCCCAGTGGTTGTCCTGGCTTGAATCCTGTGCCTCGGCAGTTGCCTATCTGTTGGGAGCAATTGTCGCACTGCTGTTCCTTAGTATGACTGTATGCACCTTCTATGAACTTTTCGGGGGATTTTTCTTTGATTCCCTTGTGGAGTATCATGAACGTAAAAAATACGGTCATTGCGTGAAAAAGCGTCCTTTTTCAACTGAAGTCAGGTATGCGATGGATTCTGTATGTTTTGGCATACTGACATTTGTGTATTTTATTCTGTTTTGTACGGCAAGTTTGTTTTTACCTGTTGTCGGACAAATCCTGCTGATAGTTTTTACAGGATATTACATGGCCCTGTCATATATGGTCTGTTCAGCAAACAATATGGAATGCACTGTAAATGACTTGCGCCGTGTCGCAGTGGAAAAAAAATGGATGGTTCTCGGATTCGGCGTCGGGGCCTATGTGATGATGCTTATTCCGTTTGCGCTGTTGTTTTTGCTTCCCGGATTTGTGCTTGGAGGTAGTGAACTTTTCCATGACGAGATCAGGGAAAGGCTTGAAGTCTCAAAAAAAAAGGAATTAATGCCCGACGAGCCGGTAGATTGAGATATTAAGCTGAGTTCAGTCCATGTCGGCCAGAACAGGTATGTCTCCATTCCATATTATTTTTTTGACTGATAGATACCAGTGCAGTCCCATGTCATTGTTGCCCTGGAAGAAAAGATATTGCTGCCCGTCGTCATCTGTGAAAGCGTATGGATGCCCTGATTCGCAGCTGTTCCATTCGCCTGGAGCTCCGCAAGGCAGGAGGGGGTCATCAAACATTCTGGTGAAATGTATGCCGTCTGTACTTGTTGCGCATCCTATCTGTTGAGGACAGTTGTTGTATGCGCCTGCGTAGAACATGTATATTTTTCCATTGTGTTCCAGCGTTGCCGGTGCTTCAATGCACTTTTGTTCCCAGTCAAGTTCCGGTTCAAGTATTGAGCCATTGTATCCCAGTTTCCAGTTTGAGGCTGAAAAGCCACCGTCTGATACGGCCACGACCAGTTTCTGGATTTGAAAATCAGGGTCGCGGGTGGCCGCATAGAGATAGTATTTTCCCCTGAAGAATATTATATCGGCATCAATAGCCCTGCCGCAGCTCCAGTCGCATTCAGGAGGGCTGAATATGGGATTGCTATCTTCGGCCGTGAAGTCCAGTCCATTGTCGCTTGACGCCAGGCATATTGAATCTGATTTCTGCATGCCGTAGCTTTGGTAGAAAAGATAAACTCTGCCGTCTTTCACAAGTGCTGCAGGCGCTCCATATCCTTTCGGATGGGCTTTGCACTGTATGTCGGCTTCCTTTATGTATTTCCAGTTTACAAGGTCATGGCTTTCTGCGATGCCTATGCCGAGACAGGGATTTTTCTCCGAGGGGGCAATGGAATAGTACATATAGTAACGGCCATTGAAGTTTATTACGGCAGGATCTTTTGCCCAGTTTTCCCGGCGTTCATTGTCTCCAAAATGCATCATGGGTATTATTTCCTTTGTATTTAAAAGTTATCGCCTCAGGCAGCAGCTTGAGTGAGGCTACTTTAGTCGGTCTTTATTGCACTGCAAGCAAATACTCGGCAAAAAAGTAAACTGGCCAGAAGCCTGTCAGAATGACTTGCCTTTTTTTCCTGCGTAATTTTTGGGTGTTACTCCATAATGTTCGCTGAAAACCTTTATAAAATAGCTGCTTGATGAAAAACCGCAGCGGTTTGCTACCTCCGCTACCTGCAGTCTTGTGGACTGTAGAAGTTCCCTGGAGGCTTCAAGTCTTATGGCTGTCAGGTATTTTGCAAAGCTGACACCATATTCGTGATGGAATATTCTGGACAGATATGCAGGACTGATGCCAATATGCCTGGCTGTCTGCCCCAGGCTTACATGCTCGCCATAGTTTTGTTCAAGAAAATGCTTTGCGCATCTCATGGCTTCACGCATAGGTAAATCATTATTCTGGAGCATATTGTCCTCAGTGCTGTCCTTTATCAGTTCGGAGAAGAAAAGCATCAGGATGCTGTGCAGCTGCAGGGATGCGTGCATGATGTCCTCTGTAGTGTTGTGCCAGCGGGCGCGCATGTATTCAAGCCTGCGCCTGGCTTCCGTGCGCACTTCATAGCTCAGGACAGCCAGGCTTCTGTTGTTTACTGTCTGGAAGAAGTTTTCTGCGTCCCATGTGAATTGTATAAACAGTATGCGCAGTCCTTTAAGTGGTGCGAACTCGTCTCTGTGGGGAATTCCGGCAGGTACAAGAAGAAAATCCCCAGGCATGGCACGGTAGCTGCAGCCATCGTTCAAATGAAGCGACATGCGTCCGTCAAGTACATAAAGCAGTTCATGGGAATCAGGTATATGTTCCTTTTTGGAGTATATGTTGTCATATTCCAGAACACGGAAACCTTTTAAGCTTGGCCCGGATTCCAGAAGTTTTATATGGTCTTCAAGCATGGTCATGACCGCCTTATGTATATTTGACTGATTTTACAGGTAATTTTAAAAATAGCGCGAAATGCGCAATGAGGCGGATACAGTGGTATCGGCAGCGCTTTTCGATGATAGTTTTGAAATTACCTCTTTATTGAAAAAGAATAGCATGAATATTGCTATATGACAAATATAACAGGATAAAAAAGTGTTATTATTTGAAAAAAGTTGATATTTCACAGCTATTGTCAAGCTCAAGGCATCAGGTATATTAATTTCCACAAAAAAGACAATGGATGTGCTTTACGGATAATGTTCAACTACTTGAAAAAAGAGGAAGTGTAAAATGTCAGAATCTCTTGCAATTTATGGCGGCAAGCCCGCAGTTGATGTCAGCAAAGTCGTTAACTGGCCTCCCATTGATGAAATTGATGAAAAGCTGGTGTTTGAGGCTCTTCATCAGACTAATCAGACCCGTGGTCCCCAGAATCTGGCATTCGAGAAAGAGTTTGCCGAATGGAATGGCAATCAGTTTGCCCTTTTCACTAATTCAGGAACTGCTGCTCTTCATATGTGCCTGGTCGGTTGCGGCATCGGAGCCGGAGACCATGTGCTTGTGACTGCATACAGCTGGAGCTCCAGCGCAACATGCATTCTCCATCACAATGCAATTCCGATTTTCGTTGATATCGATCCGGAAACATTCCTCATGGATCCAGATAAGGTGGAAGCCGCGATCACACCGCGCACAAAGGCTATCATAGTCGTCCAGCTGCATGGACTCTGCAACGACATGGACAAGATCAACGCTATTGCAAAGAAGTATGGCCTGAAGGTCATCGAGGATGCATGTCAGGCGCACGGAGCCATGTACAAGGGACGCAAGGCTGGTACTCTCGGGGACTGCGCCGCGTTCAGCTTCAATCAGAACAAGTGTCTGAGCTGCGGCGAAGGCGGAATGTTTGTCACCAATGACCAGGCTATCTATGATGGAGCTGCAAAACTCTGGAGCTTTGGCGAAACAGCACGTCCGGAACAGAGCAGAGACTATCATGCATACGCCCTCGGATGGATGTATCGCAACAATGAACTGACTGCTGCATTCGGCCGCGCACAGCTTTCAAAGTATGATTTCTATTTCAACACCCTGCGTGATAACGGAGAATATCTCCTGAAAAATCTCAAAGGCACGCCGAACCTGCTTCTGCCCTATGAACCTGAATATGCCGTCCATAACTGGTATAACTTCAATCTGCGCATTGACTTTGATGCTCTGGGTATTTCTGATCCTCAGGAACAGGTCAAGTTCCGTGATGCAGTGGCGGCGGCAATTGCAAACGAAGGCATACGCGCAAGTGTCTGGCAGCGTTTCATCCTGCCTGAAATGACAGTCTTCGCAGCAAAGAACGCCTACGGTCAGGGACAGCCCTGGAGCATACCCGGAGCCGATGAAGGCGTGGATTACAGCCTGGACAAGTTCCCCAACGCTCTGGCATACAGCCGCAAGCATATTTCCCTTGTCCAGACCCTCAGGGCCCCAAATGGTCTGGATATTGCCGAACAGGTGCGTGAAGGCGTAGCAAAGGTCTTCAATAACCTTGACAAGATTGATCCTGAGCGCATTCAGGCAATTCTTGAAGAGCGCCGCAAAAATGGATGAATGAAATGCAAACGCCTTTGGTGTAGATGACATCAAAGGCGTTTCTGCAATGAGGGACATTGAGTCAGATCAATTATCAACGCTGAAAAATAAGGAATCAACTTGTATGGAAAAAAATATCAACATAGGTTGGGGAAAACGCTCGATAGCAAAGGAAGGTCCGGTTCCCATTACAGGACAGTTTCATCTGCGTATTTCTCTTGGTTGCTACAAGCCTGTTCTTGCCAGTGCACTTGTGATCGAAAATGGTGAGGATGCCGTAATATTCGTTTCTATGGATGCGGTAAGCGCCCAGCCGGAATTGCTTTTGATGGCACTGGAGATACTTAAAAATGAAGCTCCGGATATTCCGGGTGACAAGATAATTCTCAATGCAACTCATACCCATGCCGGACCTTCCAGCAACAAGGTTGCAAGGGATTATCCCAGAAAGGTGGACTTTACCCCCTGGCAGGAGATGCAGGAGTTTCTTTCACGCCAGATTGCTGATGCAATTAAGGACGCATGGAACAGCAGGAAACCGGGTGCGATTTCATACGGCTACGGATTTGCCACAACCGGGCACAGCCGCCGTACCATATATTTGGATGACCTTGGACTCCGCAAGAGGGGTGTTCCGGGTATGGCAATCAATGGACATGGCGCCATGTACGGAAATACGAATGACGATATGTTCGATTGCTATGAGGCCGGTACAGATCCATTTATAAACATCCTGTATACATTCGATGCTGATGGAAAGCCCACTGGAGCTGTAGTGAATGTGCCTTGCCCATCCCAGACCAACGAAAATGCCTGGATGCTTCATGCCAGCTTCTGGAATAATGTGCGTGACAAGCTGACCGCAAAGTATGGTGCCGGGTTTGGTGTCATAGGTCAGGCGGCAGCCGCAGGTGATCTTTCTCCGCGCCAGCTTCATTACAGGGAGGCGGAAAAACGTCGCTATGAATTGAAGTATGCGGACAAGATTGAAGAATACAAGCGCAATCCTTTGAAGACTCCGAAGGATGCACCCATCAATGAATATGATATTATTGAGATGATGAGGGCAGAGGATATCGCAAACCGCATTGTAGCGGCTTTCGATGAGGTTCTGGAATGGGCTGGAAAGGAAAAGTTCACTGCGCCTGCATTGAAGCATG
>JAZURH010000180.1:0-3786 GCA_045606125.1 Lentisphaeria bacterium
AAAGACATTCAGGACGGATATGACCTCCCGATGTTTGCCTGTGAGCTTTCATCCCTGCCCTTCGGCCTTACAAACAGCGTGTACAATCCAGTGGATCCGCTGCTGAAGCAGTATGGCGGCGGCAAGGAGCCCACCGAATTGTACCGTTTCAGAATAACCCAGGCCTTCATGGCAGCCATGCTTCCCCACGGCACAATCATCGCCCAGAACCGCAGCCATTACGGCATTATTGAGAAAGTTGTCCGTCAATATGAAAGATTCGGTGTAGGCAAGGCCAAGTTCATAGGCTACTGGAAGAATCCCGCAAAAGTCGAAAAAGGGAAAAACATATTTGTCAGCATATACAGGCATCCTGCGGAGCGTAAGGCCCTCGCCGTAATCTCGCACATTGCAAGGAACCATGACGACCAGGATATTTCCATTGTGTTTGACGCTGAAAAACTTGGTTTCACCCCGAACAAAGCAGTTGACTTGCTTACACAGGATGATCCGGACTACCAGCTGCTCTACAAACTGCGCAAGGACAATCGCATATCCCCAAGCAGGGCTCCCCTGGACCTGGGCGACTTCGGAAGCAAGCTCAACAACTGCAGCAACGGCAGAATTGAAATGCACCTGAAGCATCATACATTTGCGTTGGTGGAACTCTCTGAATAAAAAATCAGGGGGACTTTGAAAAGTCCCCCGCAGCCGGAGAAAATCATGAAAGAAATCACAATACAGGAAAACTTTTCGCTTGTATCAAATGGCATGTCATTCAAGTGCGACTGCATTCCCCTGCCCGGCAGCGCAATACTTGTCATACAAGGTAAGAAGGGCATGCTGGGATGCGGCTATCTGTCCACGGAAACAGCTGACAAGCTGGGGCATGCTCTGGCGGTTGTGACCGGTGTGGCGAATTACGACGACATGCTGGCCGCCAAAGTCGTGAAAATTTCTCACGCCGCTGCGGCACTGGGCGTCAAAGCGGGCATGAGCGGCAGGGAAGCACTGATTACAATGCACAAATGATATGATTTTTATATTTTCAGCGCTCTTTTCGGGATATCAGTAATATTTTCATCAAACCTTGCTTTTATAGCACAATGAACTGATGGGGACAACCTATACGCCGTCTTTGCGGCAATAAGCAAAATCCCCGATTCCTGTAAGAACCATTTTGAAAACGGGCTTTTTCATTTTTTCTGTATCAATTTTTTCTGCCAGTTTATTGAGATTGTCTGCACCTTCTTCAATTCTTATTGCTCCACCAAGTTTGATTTCAATCAGCCCGTAGGAACCATTACGCAAGTGAATTACTGCATCACATTCAAGTCCTGATGCGTCACGGTAATGGTATACTTGTCCATCTAAAGCATCAGCAAATATGCGTACATAATAATCAAAAGCCTGCTCCGGGGCTATAGAGTCACGCATTGTTGTCCCACGGGGCCATCCTCCGCGGCAAACAAGAAATGCAAGCTTTTCAAGCGACTATTCACAACTCCCGGGCAAATCAGGGTTCCACGGAACCAAGCTGCAAAGTAATGGAATGTACCTGCCCCGATGCAGCAGAAGAAAAATATCCATCCCGGGAACACTGATCACCGAACCAGGCAAAATTGGTATTGTTTTTCAAAAGATGCCACGGATGCTCGACTGTGCCGCTGGCATCAAGGACAGCGACAGGTCCGTTTCCGCAGAACTCAAGCCAGCATACGCCCACACCACCAATTCCGGTGGACTCAAGCCTGACGGCTGAGGCCCCTTTTAAAGCCGGATCGACTGGAACAAAACATTCAGCAAGTGCCGTGTTCAAGTCTCCCGGTTTGAATGTCCTGTTTGCGACTGCCGTCCACACTCCCTCCTTATGCAGACTGATCTTTATATTCTGTACGCCATAGCCGTCAGGCGCGCAGACTCTGATCTTAAGGAAGCATCCTTTTTCCAGAACAGCTGTCTGCTCATCAAACATCTTCTGTATCCTTTCTGCAGCTGCGGCAAGCACATTAGGCGTTATTCCGGGACGCCTATGCTCCCATTTGGCCTCCATGGCCTTTACAAGAGCGATCGCCTCCCCGTGAATAGCGCGTATTTCATCCATAGGCACGGCACCGCCGTCAAAGACATTATTATACAGGCGATGCAGCTTGAATGAAAGTACCTTTTCCCTGACGCCATCCAGAATATCATCCAGCACTGCCTTGCCGATTCCGGTGCTGACCTTGTCCTTCAGGAACGGCAATATTGATTCCAGCGCAAAATCCACTTCCTGCTCATTGTATGGAATGCCATAGAAATTTCTTCTGAACAGATTGCCTGTGGAATATCCGACAAAGTGATACCACAATCCATTTGTATGCAGCAGTTTCATGGTTGCGATAAATATTTCATCTTCGGTTCCGAACACAATCTTCACTGCCCGTGCGAATGCCTCGTCCACGGAAAGTCCGTTCATAAGCAATCCTGCAAAGACATGCATGGGCAGGCTTCTTGTAAGATATATGTCTGATTTTTCCCAGCTTGTAAGCAGGAATCCGTCATAGCCCTCTTTCGTGGCATATTCAAATGAAGATGCAATATTGCGCAAATGGAAATCTCTGGGGGCCATCATGCTCTCAAAACCGAATCTTCTGTTAAGCTGCTGCCTTTTCTCCACATCGCAATCCAGAAGATGGGAGAGATAAAAGCGCACATCAGGCTGATATTGCCAGTCTATCATAATTATGTCAGCAGGGATGAGTTCCATGGCATCCCTGTACAGTTCAAACATATCAGACCACATCATCATGCGCTTTCCGGCTTTTGCAAGTATGCCATGCATCCTGTTGATATGCTCTGCGAAAAATCTTGTCTCACCGGCATAATCGGGTGCCAGCGCACGGCAGCGCGGGCAGACGCAATAGGACCAGAACTCATCCAGCCCCACATGAAAATATCCGGATGGAAACAGAGCCGCCACTTCCGTCAGATAGCTTTCAATAAAGGCATGAAACCTGGGATTGCTTGGGCAAAAAACTCCCTTCCAGTTCTCATTGAAACGCCCCACAGCCCCGTCCTGCAATTCAGCAAGATGTTCCATTTCCGGATGCCTGAGAAAGCGTTCCGCATGCCCCAGAGTCGCAACGCAGGGAATCAGTTCCATGCCGATTTTGTCCGCAAAAGCTACCAGACGGCGTATTTCATCCTTTGTATAGCACTCATTGTCAGCCGGATACGGATATGATTCCGTTTTTATCCTGTCCTCAAGATAGAGTAAAATACCATTGTATCCTGCCCCGGACATCATGGAAATATACTCTTCGATCACATCCACGCTTTCCATCTGCCTTGCCAGATCAAGCTGAACCCATTTTCTCTTCATATCTGTTTTCTCCCGTATTTTAATATCGTGTATTTCTGAGTATAATGTATACCATACTGAAGACAACGCATAATGGCTCTTGCCTTTTCGCCTGAAATAAATCCTACTTTCAGCATGCTGCTCCTTTTTCAGTGCCGTCTCTGGAAGACAACTTGTCAACACAGCTTTATTGTACCTGAAATAACAGTAGTTAACATTGTAAAAAAGAGTAAGACCCGGTATATTATTTATAATTTTTTGAGAAAAATACCTCAAGTGAAAAGTCCGGATATGCGTCCCCTGCCCCCGTTCAATGATATGGTCAATACATAAAATGACGCGGCAGCGTACCCGCACCGGACAGCCCCGACACCTCTGGACTAAGAACAGCAGTAAAATTGATTTTCTTCCTCCGAACACCACGGAAAAACAACTGAAACAATATTATGAAAATCAGGATTTGT
>JAZURH010000181.1:0-5145 GCA_045606125.1 Lentisphaeria bacterium
ATGCATTACAATTTGACCCCATAATGTCCAATATCAGCGCCCATCCTGCGTATGCAGGATATGCAATATAGAAAACAGCAGGTTTGCATTGTAACGCAAATCCCGCCCTTAACCGGCAAGATTACAAAAGGTAAAATTAACCCAGCCGGACTAAAGGAACCAATGAAAAACACAGGACATTCATCTTCCTTGAAATAAAAGGCAACACGGGTTGAAAATAAAAGGCAACACTGGTTGATACCTTTGATATTTTCAATAAAAAAACACAGGACTGAAGCTTCCTGTATAAAAAACTGCCCTGAGGCTATGAGCTGAAAAATTACAGGACTGCCATAAATAATTTCACCGATTTTTATCTTGTTTTATTGCAAGCCGCAATAATAGGATATATTATGCCGTAAATGTATTTAATCATAAGAAGTAATCTCAAAAATAGCGTGAAATGCGCAATGAGATGGGAACAGTGATTAAGGCAACGGCTCAAAGCCCACTTTCGTGCAGCGAGAAGTGCTACTGACGCCAATGTTTTCATGTCAACGCACATTTCGATGATAGTTTTGAAATTACCTCCATAGTCTTACCACATTTTTTCGGGAGTTTAAAATGAAGAAGAGCCGTGTTTTCTGTGCCGTCATCGCAATGGCAATTTTTCTGACAGCCATCAGCGCCTCAGCGTTGACATTCAATCCGTTCAAACGCGCCGGTAGAGTCAAGGCCAACAACCTTATCATATCCGGCAATTTCGTGTACAGCCGCCTCCTGGCAGATCTGGCCCAGTACTACAGCAAGCAGCCAGTGCTTCTCATATCACCTGATGTGGATGGCTCACACCAGATCTACTACCTCCCCTCAGGCACAAAGGCCACACCTGTGAATGCAGACGAATTCCAGGGAATCGTTGAATATGTAAACCCGAAAAAAGTCATAGTTCTCGGCGGAGAAGATTTCGTACCACGCAAGTTCGTGGATCTGGCAAGAGCAAAATACAGCGTCATCATCATTGACAGCGATGACTGGAACCGCAACGCCGCAACCCTGGGCGACCTTCTCAAGGCAGACAAGCTTGCGGTGCAGTTCAAGGAATACAGGAAAAACCTGGAAGCAGTAAATAAATAAGTTTCCCTTATTTTCTGACTGTCTCACGACAACCGGCATGGCCAAACATGCCGGAAACACAAGCCATACAGCAGGTGCACTATGTTCACAGCACTATACCAAGTAGCAAAAAACACATTTCGCGAAAGCCTGAGAGAACCTATCTACCTTCTTGTTCTCCTCAGTGCACTTTGCCTTATAGGCCTGTTTCCAATATTCAGCATGTTCGTGTTCCGCGCCCAGGAAAGGCTTGTGGTGGACAGCGCCATGGCAACTACAATGCTGTTCGGCTGGGGAGTCGCAGTGCTGATCTCAAGCTATGCGGTGTCACGGGAAATAAATAACGGAACTGCCCTGCTCCTGCTGTCAAAGCCAATACAGCGCCCAGTCTTTATCATAGCTAAAATACTCGGTATCATTGGAGCTGCAACCGTTTTCTGGTTCCTTACAGCAACTGCAACCATGATCGCTCTGAGAGTAGCTGCGGATCAATACCGCTTTGACATGCCTTTGTTCTACATGTACTTCGGAGCCATCGTACTCAGCATGGCCGCCGCAGGCATACACAACTATACAACACGCTCCGCATTCCCAATGATGGCGGTCCTGGCTCTTTGCGTACTGCTGCCGGTAGTCGCCGTAGTAGGTCAGTTCAAATCATACGATGGAGAAACACCCGGTCTGGCATGGAATGTATTCCCCGCACTGGTCCTCATAATGTATTCAGTATGGGCCATGGCGGGACTTGCCACTACCCTCAGCACAAGGTTCAACCTTATAAGCAACCTGCTTATATGCTCAGTACTGTTCCTGCTCGGGCTCATGTCAGACTATTTCATCGGAAGACATACAAGAGAACCCTGGTATGACACAGTGCCCAAGGGACGGGCCCAGCTGTGGATGGCAGAATACACCTTTGCACCCACGGAAATGGGAGTAAAACGCTGGAGCAAACCAGAAAAAATTGATTCCGGAGAAGCTTTCATAGTATGGTCAGACAGCGAAAATCCCGCAAAACTGCCCGACATGGGAGACAAACCGGAAGCAACATGGCAGAACGGACAGAACTGGCAGAATGATCCAAACGATTTAGACGGACAGCCGGTGTTCATGGCAAAATATGATAATGTGACCCATAAATGGGACACTATACGCATAATGGATGAAATGAAGACTGTACCAGCCGGCGCAAAGGGAATGGAAGCCCGTTTCACGTCATATGTGTTCCGCCGGGCAGTCAATCCGCCGGTGACACCGGCAGGAGGCAAGTATTCGTCGCCAATTCCGGGCGGCGGAAGTTTGATGGCGACCATACTCTACGCCATAATACCAAACTGGCAGCTCTTCTGGATGGCAGACGCCCTTGCCGCAAAGGTGGCGATCCCCGCGTCATATGTCATTTTCGGCGGGCTGTACGCAGTTTTCATGCTGGCATTCCTGATGCTTCTGGCAATATCGCTGTTCTGGAACAGGGAAGTCGGCAAGCAGATAGTTGAATGACACCCGCATGACAAAAGCATGCTGTCACGATATTCCGGAGAATTGATAATTATGAATCTTGAAAGTTTTTACGTAACAACACCAATCTACTATGTGAATGACAAGCCGCACATCGGCCATGCCTATACAACTGTCCTGGCGGATGTGCTTGCAAGATACCACAGACTCATGGGAGTTCCCACCCATTTTCTGACCGGAACTGACGAGCACGGTCAGAAAGTCCAGAACGCCTCGGCAAAGAACAACATGCCACCGCTGGAATACTGTGACAAGGTCATACAATCTTTTATAGACCTGTGGAAAATCCTGGGAATAACCAATGATGACTTTATCCGCACCACACAGGAACGCCATAAGACAGTAGTCAGCAAGATCCTCTCAAATCTCTACGAAAAAGGAGAGATATACAAGGATTACTACGAAGGATGGTACTGCGTCGGATGCGAAGCCTATATTACGGACAAAGACATCGACTGCGGAGAATCAGGAAATGAGCACAAATGCCCGATGTGCCACAGGGAACTGGAACAGCGCAGGGAAGCAAGCTATTACTTCAAGATGGGAAACTATCAGGACAGGCTCATAAAGCACATACAGGACAACCCGGAATTCATCCAGCCTGAAAAATTCCGCAACGAAACACTGGGTTTCCTTTGCAGCAAAGACAAAGACGGCAACCGCAACAGGCTGAACGACCTGTGCATCGGAAGACCCAAGGAACGCCTTTCATGGGGCATCCCCCTGCCCTTTGACGAGGACTTCGTGACCTATGTCTGGTTTGACGCCCTGGTGAACTACATAAGCGCAGTCGGCTATCTCAGGGACGAAGAAACTTTCAACAAGTGGTGGCCGGTAAACTACCACCTGATCGGAAAAGACATTCTCAAACCCCACACCGTATACTGGCCCACAATGCTCATGGCAATGGGAGTCCCCCTGCCCAAGACCGTGTTCGTACACGGCTGGTGGCTGACAAACGACGAAAAAATGAGCAAGTCGCTGGGAAATGTCATCAATCCGAAGGAACTTGCCGAAAAATACAGCGCCGATGCACTGCGCTACTATCTCAGCGCAGCAATGACACTGGGGCAGGATGCCAACTTCACGACTAAGCTCTTCAATCTAAAATACAATAATGACCTGGCAAATGACCTGGGCAATCTGGCCAGCAGGGCACTTACAATGCTTCAACGCTTCAACGGCGGCCTGCTTCCGGAAGTAGAGAACCTGGAAGATGAGGCCTCTGAAAATCTCAGAAGCATCACATTGAAAGCCGCAGAGGCAATGCCGGGACACATAGACAATATGGAGCTGGAAATAGCCCTGTCCAAGGTCATGGAAGCCGTCCGCGAAGGAAACCGCTACTGGACAGTCATGGAGCCCTGGGTCATGGCCAAACAGGGCAGAAACGATGAACTTGCAAGAGTCATACGCAACTCCCTGGAATGTCTCCGTATTGTCTCCGGTCTGCTCTTCCCGGTTATGCCCGCCAAGATGGCGGAACTCAGAAAGGCAATGGGCATGGCTGACAATGAAATCGAACCCAGCTATGAAAACCTGATGGTATGGAAGCGCCTGAAGGAAGGAATCCAGACAATGGTGCCCCCGCCCCTGTTCCCGAGAGTTATACTGGAAGAACCCAAGCCTGAACAGGCTGCAAAGGAAGCAAAGCCCTCCAAGGCTGAAAGCAAGAAAAAGAAGGCGGCGGAACCAAAGGTATACGAACCTATCTGCATAGAGGATTTCAGCAAGGTACAGTTGAAGACTGCAGAAGTCATAGCGGCGGAACCGGTCCCCAATGCGGACAAGCTTCTCAAGCTGCAGGTCCGCATGGGCGAGGAGACAAGGCAAATCGTCTCAGGCATAGCCCAGTGGTACAAGCCCGAGCAGCTCATCGGAAAGACTGTGATCGTTGTCGCAAATCTCAAACCGGTTGAACTCCGCGGAGTACAATCCTGCGGCATGCTTCTTGCTGCAAAAGCGGGAGACAAACTGAACCTTGTCACAATAGACGGCACACTTTCATCGGGCGCATCCGTCGGATGACATTAATTGTATAACAATGTTTTTTAATAGGGCTTTCCTGGAAATGGAAAGCCGGAACAACAAACATAGAGGAAGACAAAATGGCACAGGCTGACATCGGTCTCATCGGTCTCGCAGTAATGGGCGAGAACCTTATTCTCAACATGGAAAGCAAGGGATTCACCGTGGCGTGCTACAACCGCACGATCAGCAAGGTGGATGATTTCATCAATGGCCGCGCAAAAGGCAAGAACATCATCGGCGCACACAGCATCGAAGAGCTGGTCGCTTCCCTCAAGCGCCCTCACAAGATCATGCTGATGGTCAAGGCCGGACAGGCAGTGGATGACTTCATTGAAAAGCTTATCCCCTTACTCGAGCCCGGCGATATCATCATTGACGGCGGAAACAGCCATTTCCCGGATACCACACGCCGCACACAGTACCTTGAAAGCATGGGCTTCCGCTTCATCGGAACAGGCGTCTCCGGCGGAGAAGAAGGCGCACTCACCGGCCCCAGCATGA
>JAZURH010000182.1:0-5163 GCA_045606125.1 Lentisphaeria bacterium
GACTTTTTAAATCCACCGTCTTTAGGGTTCTTAAAAATAGGATAAGGTTTGCCATCAATCTCACAATAAGTTGCCTTAATACAAGAACTAAAAGTATCTCTAGTGAAAGGCTTTAGAATGCCATCTTCTTCAATACACTGCATAGAGAAAGAACCAACACCTAGAGTAACATTAGAACAAGCAAAGCCATGCTCCATTAGAATCTTGTAAATTTCTTCACAACGCTGAATAGTAATACTATCACCATAAATAGCTTTTACATGGGGGTCTAGCACCTTAAATCCCTTGCTGTTAATAGTACCACCAAACTGGTCCCAAAGCTTAAATACAGTCTTTGTTACGACTTCAACACAATCACCAGAGTCTCCGCGCATGAGCATGCAACCATTGTGTGCCATAATTTCATCATGGATCTGAGGTAAAATATTATCAATGACATGCCAGTTTCAACCCTTGTTTTCTGATATGCTCCGGGACAGTGACATATATTCCTCTTATGCCGCTGCCTGCTATTCTCACAAGCTGTCCCGTTCTGACGCAGCCCGTGAAGTCCAGCAGACTCTCCGCTGTGGATCTATCCTTTGCCACGATTGCCAGTGATTTTTCAGCATCCGGCCCCATAGCTGCAAGAAAACCCTTTTGAGCTGTATTGCGTGTCACGACCTGAATATGGTTTCCTCCGTGCATAAGGACATACATCCTCATGGTGGGAAAGTCGTATTCATCGGTTAATATGATGAAGTTTTTCATGTCTTCACTGCTCATGATTTTTTCAGCAGCTTCCCGTAATTCTCCGCTTCCACGATAATACTGCATGAGCAGATTGTTTGGAGAGATGCCGTTCGCCAGCATTTTTCTTGTAATGTCCGAAGTGATATACTCCGTAACTATGCCGCAGAATATTATTGCGGCGAACAGCAGCGGAAATGAACCGTATCCTATGCCATGCCTTGAACATGCCAGCAGAAGTGCAAAACTGAATGTGACAAGAAATATCAGGAAAACCCTTGGATACGGGGCCTGGGAACTTCTGGAGAACAGCAGTGTAAGTGCTATGACTGCTGCTGTGCTCGCTGCAATGCAAATCGGTGAAAGCGGCTTCATTCCTTCTGCTGGAGCAGGTTCGTTGCGGCGCATTGCTATGGCATTGTCAGTATCTGCGTTTTTTTTCATTGATATCTTTCTGAAACTGAGGGCGGAAAGCAGCACTATGCCGTGTATTGCGAATGCCAGAACAATGTTACCGGCCACCGCCCATGCTGAATTCCATCCGCCTGGTTCTCTTGATGCCTGAATAAATTGATCCCAGATCGTCAGGTAATATGCACCACCGGCTATTGTGCACAGTGTCGGTCCGGCTGCCGATTTTAAAAACTGTTTCCAGCTGCCGCAGCTTGCTCCCAGGGCAGTGATTATTACCGGCAATATGAGAACATTGCTTGGTATCACCAAAGGAAGAAGCAGTGAAGCTGTGCAAAGAGCTGCCTGGCCAGCCAGATGGCGTCCCCGGTTGCATTCAAGCAGTCCTGATATGGCAAGACCGCATAAGAACATGCTCATGGAATATCCTCTGATCTGGTAGGCGTAGGATGTAAAAACCGGACTCACAGCAAGCATGAGCCCTCCCAGGTTTGCCATTCTGCCGCCGAGCCATTTTCTCCAATGGCATACGCATAGAAAGATCAGTCCTATTCCGAAGAGTATTGATGGAAGTCTGGTAAAATGCTCAAAGGCAAAATTAAATCCCGTCAGGCGCAGCCAGCACCAATACACAGCACTGGAAAGAATATGGTTG
Organism: Lentisphaeria bacterium; assembly: GCA_045606125.1. GTDB lineage: Bacteria > Verrucomicrobiota > Lentisphaeria > Oligosphaerales > Oligosphaeraceae > RGIG3456. The sequence goes on from JAZURH010000182.1 coordinate 1,796, forward strand.
TTTGCGATGGGATAACTTCTGAATACGCTTTTCCATATTCCCTTTCCACCTGTATCAAGGGCAAAGTCCCCGAGAGTCAGTACTTCATCATACCAGTATTCCGAAAGTATCCACGGCGTGATGCGAAGCACAAAAACCGCAATGACTATTATAAGCCATTCGTATTTTGAGCTTTCCGCATAATTTACCGGGCCGGACTTTGCCATACTTTCAGTCCCTCTTGTTTAAAAGCTTCAGAAATTCGTTTCTGGTTGCCTGGGATCTGAGGAAGCTTCCAAGCATGGATGATGTTACCATGCATGAATTCTGCTTCTGAACGCCGCGCATCATCATGCAGAGGTGCTTGCATTCCATAACAACGCCTACGCCTTCCGCATCTATGTGCTCCTTGATGTATTTGGCTATCTGCCTGGTAAGACGCTCCTGGATCTGAAGCCTTCTGGCATAGCAGTCCACAAGCCTGGCAAGTTTGCTGACACCATATACGCGCCCTCTGGGTATGTAGCCTATATGACACTTGCCGAAGAAGGGCAGCATGTGGTGCTCGCAAAGGCTGTAAACCTCAATGTCACGCACTATTATCATGTGGTTGCAGTCCTCGTGGAACAATGCGTCTCCCACTACATCGTCCGGATTCTGCTTGTAACCGCTTGTAAGAAATTCCCACGCCTTTGCTACCCTGGTCGGGGTCTTGAGGAGGCCCTCCCTGTCGGGATCCTCTCCAAGATTCAGCAACAGCTGTCTTGTAAGTTCTATGTTATCCATAATAATTCTTAATGCTTGTCTTTAAGCGTGGATGGAGAAATCCTGAAAATGGATATTTTCCTGTGAAATGTCCTGCGCAGACCCCTAATCTTCTGCAATCCCGCTAATATAACACAATTATTTTTTAATCAAGAATCATCCCTGTAAAATGGGATATAAAAATATCTTAATAAGTCCCCGGCTCCCGACCGGGAGTCGGGGACTTGCTCAGATTATTTTATCATCTGATGATATTCCTGAAGGGATTTTACACCGCCGTCGTTGCCGGCGAATGCTGCGATTCCGTCCGCAGCTGCGGCTGCGGCTGCGGCTGTTGTGATATATGAAATGCCGTATCTTATTGCATTTTTACGGATATATGAGTCATCTGTGGCACTTGCCTTTCCGATCGGAGTGTTGATGACCAGGGTTATTTCACCGTTCTTGATTGCATCGAGAATGTTGGGTCTTCCTTCGTTTATCTTGTGGATGAACTTAGTCTCTATTCCCTTTTCAGCCAGGAACTTGCCGGTTCCTTCAGTAGCAAGTATGCTGAATCCCAGTTCCTTGAACTTTCTTGCAGTGTCGACGATATAGTTTCTGTCGTTGGGATTGACTGTTATGAGCACAGTTCCGCTGCTCGGCAGCGGAGGTTTAGCGGCTTCCTGGGCCTTGTAGTATGCCAGTCCGAAGGAATCGGCCAGTCCCAGCACTTCGCCGGTGGAGCGCATTTCGGGGCCCAGAACCGGATCCACTTCAGGAAGCATCGGGAAGGGGAACACGGCTTCTTTCACGCCGAAATGCGGTATCTGCCTGTGGCGCAGGTTAAGGTCTGTCAACTTGCTTCCGAGCATGAGTTGGGTGGCAAGGCGCGCCATGGAGACTCCGCATACCTTTGATACAAGGGGAACCGTGCGTGATGCACGGGGATTGGCTTCCAGTACATATACTACGTCCTGGCAAATAGCATACTGCATGTTCATAAGGCCGACTACATGCATTTCCTTTGCGATGCGGGCAGTGTATTCTCTTATTGTCTGCATGTGCTTTGCAGGGATCGTTGTAGGCGGTATGACGCATGCCGAGTCTCCCGAATGTATGCCAGCCTGCTCAATGTGTTCCATGATAGAAGGCACGAAAGCGTCCTGCCCGTCTGCGATAGCGTCTGCTTCGCATTCTGTGGCGTTTTCAAGGAACTTGTCTATGAGTATGGGGCGTTCCGGTGAAAGTTCAACGGCAGCGGCAACATACTTGCGGAGCATGTCTTCGTCCCGTACGACTTCCATGCCGCGTCCACCGAGTACGAAGGATGGGCGTACCATAAGGGGATAGCCGATGCGCCCGGCAATGGCGAGTGATTCGTCAAGATTGCTTGCCATTCCTGAAACAGGCATGGGAATGTCCAGATCTTCCATCAGTTTTCTGAACAGGTCCCTGTCTTCGGCCATGTCTATGGTCGAAGGTGTTGTTCCCAGAATGTTCACCCCGTTGCGCTCCAGGTCTGCCGCAAGATTCAGAGGTGTCTGTCCGCCGAATTGGACAATGACGCCCATCGGCTTTTCTTTGTTGTATATGCTGAGAACATCTTCAAGTGTGAGAGGTTCGAAGTAAAGCCTGTCCGAAGTGTCATAGTCTGTTGAGACTGTTTCCGGATTGCAGTTGACCATTATGGTTTCGTATCCCATCTCGCGGAGTGCCAGTGCCGCATGCACGCAGCAGTAGTCGAACTCTATTCCCTGTCCTATTCTGTTTGGTCCGCCGCCGAGCACCATGACTTTTTTCGGATTTGATGTGGGCTGGGTATTGTCCTTGGCATTGTAGGTGGAGTAGTAGTAGCAGGCATTGTCCACGCCGCTTACATTCACCTTGTCCCATCCTTCCTCAATGCCCAACTGCTGGCGCTGGTGCCTTATAACTGCTTCAGGTGTCTTGAGCAGCTTAGAGAGATACAGGTCTGAAAAGCCGTCTTTCTTGGCTTTTATCAGAAGATCGTCAGGAAGAACCTGTTCCTGGTACTGCAGGATTTCCTGCTCCAGGTCTACAAGTTCCTTCATCTGTTCCAGGAACCACATCTTGATTTTGGTCTTTTCGTGTATTGTCTCAAGTGACGCACCTTTGCGTATTGCTTCATACATTACAAACTGGCGCAGACTTGAGGCTTCTTTGAGATTTTCAAGAAGTTCTTCCAGTGAAAGCTGGTCAAGATGCTTGACAAAACCAAGACCGGGAGTGCCGTTTTCCAGTGAGCGTATGGCTTTCAGGAAGGCTTCCTTGTAGGTCTTGCCTATGCTCATCACTTCGCCGACAGCGCGCATCTGGGTGCCAAGTTTGTCCTCGACAGCCTTGAATTTTTCAAATGCCCATCTGGCAAACTTGACTACTACATAGTCCCCAGTGGGGGTATACTTGTCCAAAGTGCCATCTTTCCAGTAGGGCAGCTCGTCCAGGGTTATTCCCGCTGCCAGCAGTGCTGAAACATATGCGATGGGGAAGCCTGTTGCCTTGGAGGCAAGTGCCGATGAACGGGAAGTGCGGGGATTGATTTCTAGGACGGCTATGCGGACGTCTTTGGGATTGTGGGCAAACTGGACATTTGTCCCGCCGATGACGCCTATGGCCCCGGC
>JAZURH010000183.1:0-6024 GCA_045606125.1 Lentisphaeria bacterium
AATGACTACCAGTGCTGTTACTGCTGATATGCCTATTCCGGTTGAAATAATCAGTCCGGTATGGAACATTACCGGATGATCGGATGCAAGAAGGGCTCCTGAAGTAAGCATGGTTGTAATAGCTGAAAGCATTATTGAAGAAGAAATGCTTTTTTCCTCCGGATGTTGAAGAGAATGCAGTGCAAATATTCCGTAGTCCAGTATAAGGCCGGTAAGCATAAATGCAGAAAAAAGGGATATGAGATTTAACGGCATTTCTGCAATGGAGGCCATGCCTGCCATGCAGAGCAGGGCCGTAACTCCTGGAAGGGCTGCGATTATAAGCTGTAATGGATTTTTGAGCAGCGGACACAGGGATATTAGAAGTATTGGCAAAAGCCATTTCAACAGTCTTTTTATACGGGGAATTATATCCTTCATTACTGATGTTTGAAATGCCTGGGCGTCCACGATTGCAATTTCAGGATGTCTTTCAATTATGTTCAGAAGCTTTTTCATGTCATGTTCTTTCTGCTGCGGCAGCAGCATGGTTACAACAGTGCAGTCATCATAATGCATCAGCATTTGTTCTTCCACTGTACGGAATACAGTTGGCATTTGAATGGCTTCCGGTTTTTCAAGTGCCAGTTTCAATGTGCTGAAAAATGGCTGGAAAAAGGTTGCAGGCAATCCTGTTGAAAGGCATTCTTTTTCAAGTTGTTCCTTGAGTTTTTCTATTGTTTTACCGGTTTTCTCCGATTTCCATTGTGTAAGATTTTGTTTCCTTTCATCAGATGCGGGCCATAACATTCCCGGATAGAAATGTGCGTGGCTGTTTGAATGGGCCTTAACATCATCAATAAAGCGCTTTGCATTATCCATTGCCGCATTGCGTGATTCTCCGATGGCCACGGCCGGTATTCCGGATTTTTCATTGCGCCAGCGTTTTTGGAAACATTGTTCTATATTCAGTGTGCTTTGTGAGGCTCCGTCCAGGGACGATATTGTGAAATCCCATTTCAAAGATGTCAGTTTTACTGCTGAAGTCAATATGGCTGTGAGCCATAGGATGATTATAACAGATGATTTTAATTTGTTCGGCTTCCAGCATATTGACTTGAAATGGCTTTCATCGCGCCGTTTCAGCAGAGTTGGAAGAAGAAACATGGAAAGAAGAAGATTGACTATTAAGGCCGCTCCGGAAAAAATGCCTAACTGTATATAGGCCGTTATGCCCGAAGTTGAAACAAGAAAGAATACCATTGCAGATGTCAGTACGCTTAATGTCAGGGGAAAGGCGATGCCCGCAAGTTTTTTTATGCGTTCTTTTCCTGAAAAAGCGGAAAATACATGTATTCCCTGGTCAACGGCCAATCCGGCTATTCCTCCGCATATTCCAAGTATAAACAGACACAAAACATTAAAGCACAGTGCCATGACGCCGGTGACAAGTATAGTTGCTATAAGTGGAAGGACTGGAATCCACAGTGCGTCAAATGCTTTTTTGTATATCAGCAGAAACAGAAACAGCAGAACGGCAATCGATGTTATTGTAACAGTGAGGATGTCATGTTTTATGGTGAGTTCATTGTCAAGATGATGCGTCATTGGGGAAATGATCGATATTGAAGCCCCTGGTATGTGATTTGTAAGGGATTTTCGCAGTGAGGAGAAGAATGAATCGATTTCTTTTGCGCCGGGCGGCTTTGGAAAGTTGGCCTGCACAAGTATAAGGGCGTATTTCGCATCAGGGTCGGTAATAAAATTGTGCTTAATATTGAAGTTTAATCCTCCGAGTTCTTTGAATGAACTCAGTAAATTGAGTTTTTCAATTGCGATACCGAATGGGTCGTTGCGCAGAGTAGATATTGGGGCTCCCGGGATAGAAAGCATTTTGACTGCATTTCTTACTGCTTTGCCGGGATTTGCCTTTTGTAATATGTCAGGACTTGAGTGTAGAGGGACTGAAGCCAGTATTTCTTCATGCAGAACAGTGCTGCCTGGTGCGAATCGGAATGTTGCCGATTTGACATTTTCAAGTTTCTGCATTTGTTTTACGGCCAGATCAAGCCTGTCTGCATATTCTGTGATCCTGCCTTTTGTACCTGAATCTATTTCCAAATATACAGCTTGTGTAAGCCTTGCCTTCTGAAGTGTCCGGAACATGTTTCCTGAAAGAGAGTTTTCCGGAAACATGAATGCAATGTCATTTGAATAATTGCCGTATAGTGCCGCTGAAATAAGCATGGCGCAGGACATTGCTGCTATGGCAATCCATAACGCTATTGGATTTTTTAGTGACACTTTAAGCAGTTTTATGAACATTTTAAAGAAAATTTTCAGGGCATGTCCCAAGTTGATTCAGGAAGGTGCAGATTGCTTTGTATGTTGAAAAACTCAATTTCAGAGCAATCGCCGTTTTTTTCAGTGAAGAGAACTTTCTCTACAGCAGAATAACTTTCGTTGAATCTGATTTTTATATCTTTAAAGAACATGGCAAAATATTTATTTTTGGGCCTTAGATGCAAAATGCGTGAATCTTGTGCTGTTAGGTCAAAATGTTCTTTCAGCTGATTTATTTTCCCACTTGTGCAGCTGTCATGAAGCTTGAATATAAGTTCAAGCCATGGAAGCTTGTCCGACTTAATTGTGGTTGTTTTGTTTGAATGCTCATTCCAGATGCAGAGTCTGTCGGTGGAAATAAGATATACGGCCTTTACAGGTTTTTCAGTACGCCATATCAATGCTTTTCCCCGTTGCTGCGCAAATGAACCGTTTGATGTCATTGAAAAATCCAGTTCCTTGAATATACGTTTCTGCCTGTAGTCAGCCTTAAGTGTCTTTATAGACGCCATTGCCTTGAATTTTGATTCCAAGGTGTCCGATTGCGCTGCTGCAGTGGAAAACAGGATGATAAATGCCAGAATCAAATAATGCATACGCTTATTTCCCCATGGGAGCAAGATGTTCCGTCCTGACGGGTGATGGTGAATGTTATTACGAACCAGTTTTCCAGCGGTGAAGTATCCGACGCTGTGATGATTATGTGGTCTCCGGCATGTATTTCCTGTTCTATGACAATGTCCTTTGCCATGGCAAGGAATCCTCTGCGTATTATGCCATTATTGTTTTGAGTGTCACAAGCCGCAGCCGCCTGGGCTACCAGTTCCGGTATTGTTGTCGGGTCAAGGATGCCGTCTGAATTTAGAAAACGGTTATCATGCTTTATGACCGTTTCCGCAATTTTGCATTCCGGTGAGTTTTTCACCAGTGTGTCAATCATCGCCATGGGAGGCTTGTGAGGCATCAGGTTCAGAGCGGATATTTTCATGTTCATTGCCTCAAATCAAAAAAACGCAGTGGTTTGCGTGTGGAACCGAATACTTTTTTGTATGCCATGTCCGGAGAAATTTCATGAAGGCGTACATTGACCCGTGTGCCTGAAAGCAGAAGTTTTCTGACATTGCAGCTCTCCAGATCGCCATTTTTGAAGGAAATGTAAAGATCTATTTCATCGGATAAACCTGTTCCGGAGACTTCCATGTAATAGTTGTCTACTTCCGGAATTTTGTCGAGAATATGGAAGAAACTGGATGGATACAGAGTAGTTCCTTTTACTTTCAGCATTTGTGCTTTTCTTGCAAAGATTGGTCCCAGACGCGGCGTATTCCGCCCACATTGGCATGCTTCCGGTATTATAAAGCTCAGGTCACCGGTTTTGAATCTTATAAGCGGCATTCCAGTGACCTGCAATGGCGTAATGACAACTTCACCTATTTCTCCCGGAGGCAGGGGATTGCCCTTGTCATCTATTATTTCAATTATGCACAAATCGGCGGCGGGATGGCCACCCATGCGTTCACAGCATTCTGTAAAGCTTGTCACTGCCTCTGAGGAAGCATAGGTCGAGTATACCGCCCCGGGCCAGAACTCTTCAAGTTTACAGGCCAGGGGAGTTCTGGTCATATCTTTGTTGTAAAGCGGTTCACCTATGCATATCACATGCTTTATTCCTGAAATATCGATTTGCTGCTCTTTGAGAAAAAGTCCCAGTTTTACAAGAAAGGACGGCACTCCCACCAAGGCTGTTACCTTTGTGTGCTTTATTATATCTCCATGTGATTCCAGAGTATTCAGTCCGTTCCTTATAACAGCTCCTCCAAGTTTGACCGTGCCCATTGAATATGCCAGTCCTGCGATAAAGCACCTGTCAAGACTGCATGTTATAAGAGTGATATCTTCTGGAGACATTCCTGTTGAGCGGAAGCCTGTTCCATCGCTGTATGCGAGACGCTGCAGATCTGAAAGAGTGTATGCAATTTTGCAGGGACGGCCTGTAGTTCCGCTGGTGAATACAATGTCAGCTATGTCTTTGATGTCTGCTGCTATGAAATCTTCATTGCGCTGATGCAGGTCCTGTTTAGAGGTCAGAGGAAGAATATTCATGTCATCCAGAGTCAATGGTCTGTCAGGAAGATTCGCCAGTTTCTCTTTGTAGAAAACAGAATTTTTTCTGCAATAGTCTATGTGCTCATTCAGGAGTTTTTCCTGTATTGTCCGGATATCTTTCGGAGATTTGAAGGACAGTTCTGGATCAAGGGGAAATAACATAGTTTGTGTTTCCTATTTAGTGCTGCCTTTTTTGGACATTATAAGATGGTCGATTTCACTATCCAGAGCTTCAGTCTCATTTCTTATCAGATTGCTGACATAGCGCTTGAATATACGTGCAGTTCTGTATGAATTAAAGTTTTCCGGCATTACAGGCTGAAGTCTTTTGATGATTATTTTTGTGGTTTTGTGAAACATGAATGATCTATCCGGGAAAAATTCATTTCCCACAATGCAGCATGGGTATAACGGTATGCCAATTTGCCGGGCAAGTTTGAATACACCGCAGAAAAAGGGATTCATGTTTCTTGAACCGGAGCGTGTTCCCTCCGGAAAGACAATTATACTTACTCCCCTGTTAATAATGCTCTTAAATATTTCGGCATATTGTTCCGGAGTGGTTTTTGAGGAATCAATGTAACCGGCTTTCCTGGCGCTGAATCCTAAAAAAGGCAATTTCATTGGCCAGCCTTTTACTATCTGAACTGCTTCAATGTCGAGCATGGAAACTAAAAACGGATCTGATGCCGAACGATGATTGCAGACATATATTCCGGGGAGACGAACTCCATTGGCTTCGTCCCTGTATTCCACTTTTACAAATGGACGCAAAGCATACTTGACTATGAATCTTCCGAATCCAAGGGTGATTGCACGCATATAGTGTTCTCTGCTGATGCGTGGGAGCATAATCACTATGCAATAAGGGATGCACATGACCAAAGCATACGGCAACAGACAGATGATAACATACAGATAGACAAGCAGGGTGTACACGATGGAGATTATTTGTCTTTAAGTTTTTCAACTATTTCAGGATGTTCCTGAATTATTTTCTCAAAGATGTCATATACATCCTGCAAGGTTCTTATTGACAGCAGTTCCTGGTTGTTTCTGAGCGGGATGCCAAAAGTCTGCTGCAATCCTGTTATCAAGTCCACAATGTCCAGACTGTCAAGTTCAAGATCCTGCACAATATTCTTTTCTGGCGTGAGTACCTCTTTTTCAAGTTCGAACTTGTCTATGAAAACCTGATTTATCTGTTGAATGAGTTTGTCTTTGTCCATAAATGCTGATGCCTTTTAGATTTTACGCAGAATCATTGTTGCATTGACACCGCCGAATGCTATGCAGTTCTTCAGGACTATGTCAAGGGGCTTCTCCATGACTGTTACCGGCAGGAAAAGTCCCTGGCAGTCTTCGGACGGTGAGCTGAGATTATATGTGGGGATAATTACATTGTGCGCCATCATTTCAAGAAGTACGGCTGTTTCCATTGCTCCTGATGCACCCAGTGTATGACCAAGTTGTCCTTTAAGAGAGGATACTGGCACTTTGTCTCCAAACAGTTCCCGTATTGCCGCTGCTTCTTCTCTGTCGCCTGCAAGTGTACTTGTGGCATGTGCTGAAATATAATCCACATTTTCCGGTTTA
>JAZURH010000184.1:0-6405 GCA_045606125.1 Lentisphaeria bacterium
GACTTCTATAAAGACCTATGGGACCTATAAGACCTATGGGACCTATAAAGACCTATGGGACCTATAAGACCTATGGGACCTATAAAGACCTATGGGACCTATAAAGACCTATGGGACCTATAAAGACCTATGGGACCTATAAAGACCTATGGGACCTATATGACCTATATGACTTATAGGACTTATTTAACGAATGGTGTTTGTGTGTGCTTGCTGGAATAATTGCGAAGTCAAATGGAAAAATTAATTCATTTGCGGATTTGCTGTATATTTTGGAGTGGTTTAAATGGCATTTTGCCGATGAAATGGTATCTTTGCCTTGAGGTGGAAAATTGTTGTGGTCAAATCGGCTGTCTGGATGTTATGGATGAAAATATCCACGGCAGAAAAATTATTTTCATTCTGTAATTTTATATCAAAGGGATCCTGACATGTGTGGAACAGTGAAAAATTGGCATGAAAATGCGTTCTTTGGTATTCATTATGACATGCACGGTCATGATGATGATCTGCCCGGATTGTGCAGTAAAGTAGACGAAGAACAGCTTTTCAGGCTGTGGAGCGAAATCAGGCCGGATTGGGTCCAGTGTGACGGAAAGGGACATCCGGGATATACCACATGGTTCTGCAAAAACGGCTGGGCGGCACCTACGCTTGAAAAAGATGGGGTCCGGGCTTATCGAAACGCCTCAAAAAGGCTTGGCATTCCGCTGGGAATACATTATTCCGGTCTCAGGGACGGAAAGGCAGTGGAGGAACATCCGGATTGGCACAGCGTTAACTATGACGGCCAAAAACGGAGGGACTGCATCTGCCTGACAAGCAGTTATGTGGATGAACTTATGATACCCCAACTGCTGGAGCTGGTGGAAGACTATGATGTGGACGGTTTTTGGATAGATGGCGACAACTGGGGAGCTACTGCATGCTGGTGCGAACGCTGTCAAAAAACTTTTACAGAAAGGACCGGCATATCTGACATCCCCATGTCCCCGGATGCCAGATACTGGAATGAATATATGGATTTCTTCCGAACCCTGTTTGAGGAATATGTTACAAAATATACCAGAGCTGTCCATTCTCTTAAACCTGAGTGCATGGTTTGCAGCAACTGGCTTTATTCTGTTCGCCAGCCCGAAGAAAGGCGGGTCATGGATGTGAATTATCTCAGCGGGGACTTTACACCAGTCTATGGTGCGGATCGGGCTGCACTTGAAGGGCGTTTTCTTGATTCCCGTCGTATGCCATGGGATTTGATGTCATGGGGCTTTACCAGAAATGTCTACATGGATATGGAGAAGTCGTCCTGGGTGATGAAAAGTGCGGTGCACCTGAACCAGGAAATAGCCGAGCCCATTGCTCTGGGCGGAGGCACAATGATATATCTGTCCCCAATGCGGGACGGCAGAGTCTCGGAATCTGAACACAGAATCATCTCAAAAATACAGAAGGATTTTGTGCAGCCCAGAAGAAAATACTGCTTCAAGACGGAGACCGCCAGTGAGGCCGCACTGCTGCATCTTAAGGGAAGTTATTACGCTAAAAACATGCCACTCTACAATCTGGGAACAGCACATGACAGCCTGGAAGGTGCCTTGAATTTTATGCAGGAGACAGGGCGCAGCGTGGATATAATCTCTTCGGAAGACACGCTGAACCGGCTGGGCGACTATAAGATGGTCATTCTTCCGGAAATTGCGAAAATCACGCCTGAGGAAAAGGCCGCAGTTTTGAAGTTCGCTGAAGAAGGGGGTATTGTGTTCGGTACAGGCGCGTACTTCGCTCAGGAGTTTGCCAGTGAACTGGGCATAGCTATGGATGGGAATGTCATAGAGGAACCCACATACAGAACCTCCAATATGATAAATCATCGCCGTACGACAGCCCTGCGTTTCAATGATGAGGGCTGCACGATATTCGGCCCCGTACAGAAGGTAATTCCTCTTGATGGAACCCAGGTGCTGGCGGACATCTATCCCACTATAGACGGCGAATGTGAATCGGGGACCGTTAAGCCCGTGGCTACAATACGCCGGCTGGGCAAAGGCGTGATAGCAGGATTCTATTGCCCCATATTCAAACTGTATGTTCAGAATCATTATTATCTGCTGCGTGACATGCTTGACGATATGGTGAACAAACTTGGATTTGAGCAGAGCGTAAAGGTCAATGGCCCCGAATATCTGGAGCTTATACTGCGCAGGCGTAAGGATGCGTATTTTATAAACCTTCTCAACCGGGGCGCCGTGGAGGTTATGAGTCCCCGCAGAGTGGTGGCCACAAGTCTGGCTCCTGTATGCAATGTGACTTTGCAGGTAAGGGATAATGGCGAGTATTCATCCGTTACCGTGTTCCCGGAAACAGAAGGAATGAGCTGGAGCCGCACAGCGCCTGATATGTTGGAAGTCACACTTCCCAAGATTGATATTCATTCCGTAGTCATACTTGAAAAATAATTGTCATGCAATAAAATGCGGTGACGCCGCAGCTGGAGGTGGAAAAATGTTCAATGGTCTTGGAATGTGTCAGGGAAATCTCTCCTGGCTGTCAAATGCTCAAACGCGGTCAATATCACCGGAAAATTTTACCGGTGAACCGGGGAAGGCCGGTATGGCCACTGAAGGAACGGGAGCACACTGCGCTGCGGAACTGGGACAGGGATGGAAAATATCACCCAGTGTAAATGTGGAGCCGGGGGAGACACTTACATTGGCGGATATTGATGGAAGCGGAGCCATTCAGCATATCTGGATGACTTTTTCCGGTCGTCACAATCGCTTTTATATATTGCGGGTCTACTATGAAAATGAGGAGACGCCTGCAATAGAATGTCCTGTGGCGGATTTCTTTGCCATGGCATGGCCTCAAAATACATTTTCCCCTCTTAACAGCCTGATGGTCACATACAATCCGGGCAGAGCATTCAACTGCTATTGGGAAATGCCATTTCGCAAGCATTGCAGGATCACATTGACCAATATGGACATGGAAAAGTTTGTCATTTACTATCAGATTGACTATACATTGACTGATGTCCCGGAGCAATGCGCTTATTTCTGTGTCAGTTTTCGGCGCTTCAATCCCCTGAAATACAAGGAGGTCGTGACCATAGCGGACAATATTGAGGGTGAAGGGCACTATGTGGGAACATATCTTGCCTGGGGCGTGAACAACAATGGATGGTGGGGTGAAGGAGAAATAAAATTCTACATCGACGACGATGGTGAATATCCAACCATCTGCGGTACAGGCACCGAGGATTATTTCTGTGGCTCATATGATTTTGACAGTCGTCTGACAGCCGACGGCAAGCGCCAGTATTGCGAATACAACACTCCTTATGCGGGATTGCCCCAGGTACTGCGTCCCGATGGGCTTTACAATTCACAGCAGCGCTTCGGAATGTACCGCTGGCATGTTTGTGATCCAATCCGTTTCAGGAAGAAGCTGCGTGTCACAATTCAGGCTCTGGGGTGGAAATTGGGCGACAAGGAAGGCATGTACTATCTGCCGCTGCAGGATGATATTTCCGCCACAGCGTTCTGGTATCAGAAGTCTCCAGCACCGAAATTGCCGGAACTGCCTGAAAAGCATGTGCTTGAGATCATCTGACAGTAGAACGACAGGGAATAATCGAACTTACTGGAAGATTCAATTAATCGGGGGAAAAATGTCTGAATTTATGATAGGCTGTGCTGAGCGGCGTCTGGAAGTTCCGCTTTTCACTGAACTTTATGGTTATGGTCCTTTTCAGGGACGGCGCAATCTGGGTGAACATGATCCGCTTTACTGCAGGGCATTTTCTTTTTTTGACGGTCGGAAACGGTCGGTTTTCATTTACACCGATGCCTGCACGACGGATGACAGGCTGGCAGCTGAATTGCGTGCCGAACTGGCTGAAAAATACAATCTTGATCCGGATGGAGTCGCCTTTATAGCAACTCATACCCATTCCGGTCCCTGCTTTGGAAAAGGCAGCATCGGTTTCGGTACGATGGATTGGGACTTTGTCAGTGGATGGTTGAAAATCGTGGTGGAACTTGTGGGCGAGGCTCTGGAGAATGAAGAAATCATTGCTTCTGCTGATTGCGGAAAAGCCATACCTGCCGTGCCACACGGAGTGAACAGGATAGATGTTGAACGCAATCTCACAGATCCATGCATACGCTATGCCCGCTTCCGCCGTCCGGACGGAACAGTGAAAGTGCTGCTGCACAACCACGGTGTTCACGGTGTTTCCTGCAACGGCCCCATAGCCCGCATGGTTTCCGCTGACTGGATGGGAGCTGTGAACAGGCTGCTCAAGGAAAAGGGCATCTGTGATATGCCCTTTTTCATGCAGGGGCCCGCCGGTGACATCAATACATCCATATCGGAAATTAACACACCGGATTCTGCAAATATCATAGCAAAAAATTATGTTGCGGATCTGGAGAATGCCTTTGCCGAAAGCAGGGAAATTCCTCTGGGGAGCATAAGTTTTGTCAGGAAGAATGTTGAGTTTCCTGTCAAGCGCCAGACTGTTGCCGAACTCAGGAAGGATATGGAGACGCTGCGTTCATTCCAGCAGGGATTCTGGGATAATGCGGCTATACGCCTGGAGGAAATGGCTACGCTTCTGGAAAACGGACTTCAGACAAATCCCACCAGGCATGACCTGCAGATAATCAGAATTGGTGAACTTATGTTCAAAATGGTTCCCGGCGAACCATTTATGGATTGCGGACTGAAGCTGCTGCAGGGCAATGACGGAGTGTTTCCCATGGTGGCAACCCTTGCGAACGGTAATGGCGGATATATCTTTACGGAAGAGTGTGCAAAGGTGCATCCGACTATTGACAGCCGGGAGCGCAACGGAAAAATTGTCCTGTTCGGCTATTATGAACTTTATGGATATATGCACGGATTGCGCTTCAAGTATGTGGACGATATAGCTGATTTCGTAGTAAACGAATATAAGAAACTTGAAAAGGCGCTGCCTTGATATTGTTGAAAAAAAGCGGGCCTGCACTGTTATATTGCGTCAGACAGTGCAGGCCTTGTAGGGTCAGATATTGTTTTTAATCCATTCCAGGCTGATTTTTGCGCTTTCAAAAGTGGTGAGTCCGGTCAGATCCTGTTCGTAGATAAGCCATTGGCACTTTGTGTCCGCCGCAGCGGCAATAGCGCCTTTCAGATCGACAACGCCGTTGCCCAGTTCTGTGAGGGTGTTGTATTCACTGGGAACTTTGATGTCCTTCAGATGGATCTGGCGGATCCTGTCTCCGTGTTTTCTGAGAAAATCCGCCGGTGAATATCCGCCCCTTGTTATCCAGCATACATCCGGCTCCAGAAGAAGTGACGGCTCGTCAATTTCCCGTATCATGTATTCCATGGCAGGTTCGCCGTCTATTTTGCAGAGAAATTCGTCCCAATGATTGTGATATGAGAATTGCAGGCCATTGGCATTTGCGTTGCGGACTGCGTTCTTTATCAGGGCGGACTGCTCTGCATGCAGTTCGGTGAAATTGCACATGAGGCTGAAAGTGAGGGCAGGGGAGTTCAATACCTTTGCAAACTCGTAGCATGGGTCTTCCCGTTGCTGGAGGCTTTCCACAGGGAACATGGTTCCTGCACATTCCAGATTCAGTTCCTTCAGGAATGCAGCCAGCTCCTCTGGAGACATATCGCCGTAGTAGTTGGCAAACTCCACTCCCTGAAAGCCCAGTTTTGCGATTTCACGCATGGTTCCTTTGAAATCATCAGCGAGTTCCTTGCGGAAGTTGTAAAGTTGAAGACCGATTTTCATTTTTATTAATTCCTGTGCCTGAAAATTGTTTTGCCTAATAGCAATTGCCAATAATTGACTTTGGTGTTGGGAAATATAAGTATACGGATTATATTACGCAAATCCTTTTGGTTTTTTTGACCAATTCAGAGTACAGTGTTTTGAAAGCTGGTTTTCCAAAGTATGAGCGAAAAGAAAAACTACTATCTCGGCGTAGACATAGGTTCTACAACCTTCAAGGCCGTGCTTATGTCTGAGAGCGGGGAAATACTGCATACCACCTACAAGCCTACAAAGCCTGTGGAATCCGGTACTGTGGCATGTTCTGGAAAGTGCTCTTCCTGTGGGAGATGCAATATGGGCGCCATAAAGAAGACTGTGGCGGATTTTATTGCCGAATGCGGGCTGAAGCAGGATGATGTGACATGCACGGTTGTCACTGGAAGCCAGATTGTCGAAGAGACAAAACGCTTTATCAACTATGATTTCCAGGTTAGCGAAGTATCCGCCCATGTGGCCGGTGCCAAGCATTTCAACGATGACGTGGATGCCATAATAGACTGCGGCGGTCAGGACAGCAAGTGCATGATATACAATGACAAGATGGGCATGTGGTTGTCCATGATGTCAGGCGTTTG
>JAZURH010000185.1:0-2636 GCA_045606125.1 Lentisphaeria bacterium
ACCGCTTGGCCTCCGACTTGCATACCGCCGAATGGCTCCGTCCATCCATCACGCCATCTCCAGTCAGCAAAGCATATATCTTTATAGGTAAGGGGGCCCAGGTAGGATTCCCAGAATTTGCGTCCTTCTTTGGTCTGGTACGGTTTGAATTTCAGGTAGTAGACGTTGCTTCTGTTCTGCATGTACGGTGCATCGGTATAATGGACAGGCTGTATTGCAAGATCAGTGAGTTTTGGCCATATTGTTCCGTATTCCCCGGGGTAAAATGAGCGTATTCCAAGAAAACGCTCCATGAAGTCGTTGGCTGCGAACTTTGTACCCAGACTGGATCCCAGTCTGTCCAGGGGATCCATGTTGAACCCTTCCATCAGAGAGGAGTCCTTTCCTGCAAGTATAATTCCCTTTGAGAATGTTTTTACCGCAAGTCCCTGGTCTGGAAGTTCATCTACATTGACGCCGTTCTGCCTTGCGATGCTGCAGTCTCCTACGACTATCATGTATTTTGCCTTGTCCGCATCTTTAATGTCCAATACCCGGGGCTTCTGTCCTGTGCATTTTTCAAATGCCTCCTCAAGCAATTTTACAGCCGGAGCTATGCTTGGATCGGCCTTGCATTTTCCGCGCATACTTTTCTCGGCCTGGCTGTCGTAGACAATGGCAAAATTAAGTTTTCCGTTTTCCACCAGCTTCAGTTCTCCGTGCGCAGGCATTTCTTTGAAACTGACTGGAGCAAGTGCCTTGTTTTTCACATCGTAGGCGTTAAGTATGCAGAGCAAAAAAAGAAAGAAGATGCTCAGAAAAAGTGATTGTTTAGACATGATGTCTATCCCGTAATGTTATGAGTTAATTTCAAAACTATCATCGAAATGCGCATGATGAACACATTGGCGTCGGCTGCGCTTTCTGCAGCATAGAAATGGGGCTTCGGGCCATTGTAACAGTCACTGTGTCTGTCTTATTGTGCACTTCGTTCTATTTTTTTAATTATCTCTTATGAGAATATTTTTTCGAAATTATTTTTCAGAGATTTTACTTCTCCAAACTGCCATTTTGCTATGACTTCGCTCTGTACGCACTTCAGGCGCGGGGCGGAAAGAAGTTCAGGAATCAGTGTTTCCCAGTCAATGAGTCCCTGTCCCGGCATCAGGTGCTCGTCATCGAATCCGTGGTTGTCATGTAGATGGCAGTTTACGATCCATGGCAGCATTTTTTTCAGCATGTCATTGTCCCATGGTATGTTTGCCGGAGGGCATTTCCAGCTGAGTTTTGCGCATGATTTTTCCGGATCATTGTTTCCGTGACCGAATATGAAGGCATGGCCTGAATCATAGCATAGACCGAGATTGTCGGAATTGAAGTGCTTCATTATCCTTGTCAGCATGTCTGCTGTGCATGGAGGGGACCATACATTTTCCAGGGCTATTGTGACTCCGTCCTGTTCTGCCACTGGAAGGAGTTTTTCAAGGCTGTCACATACGAATGTGAATCGTTCTTCGGCATCGTGTGAGTCGGGCCGCCAGTTCCAGCAGTGGAAAGTGCATGTTGTGCAGCCGAATTCAGCAGCCGTATGTATTGTGTTTATTGAACTGCGCAGCATGGCCCGTCTGTTTTTTTCGGGTGGAAGCCCTAACAGCTCTGTTTCAAGTATGGGAGCATGCGCGTCGACAAATGTCAGTCCCGCATCAGAAGCGGATTTCAGGAATAATTCATGGATGTCAAGTTCAGAAAGACGGGGGATTACAGAATCAGTGAGAACTATGTTTTTTATTCCGTATGAAGCTACCTGCTCCATAACCATGGGAACAAGTTCGTTGCTGACAGGTCTCCAGTTAATGTAGTATGTTATTGGAACTGATGGCTTCATTTGCGTTGTCCGTCCTTGTAAAATGTTTTTATCTTGTGTGTTTTTCCACAGAAAACGACCTTAATTTCAGTATTTGGTAATTTTAGCATGGAATGAAAAAATGTAAAACATAAAAGTTGAAAAAACATGGCGTTTTCATAGCTTTCCAGTATAACATATCCGGGAAAATATTCAAGTAAAAAACATAAAATCACATTTTCATAAATACTACGGAATGTTGAAAAAAAAACAGTGGACAATATATTCCGCCCTTGTGGGGCTTAAGAAGAAAAACACAGGGAGAAAACATGAAGACTCATATTGTTTGTTCAGTTGTATTGCTGCTCTCGTTTATCTTGTCTGCTGCAGACAAAACGGCAGTAAAAAGCAATGTACCGCCGCAGGTCACTCCTCTGGAGCAGTACAGGGAACCGTCTTTGAGCGAAAAAAACGCGTGGACCATGGTGCTTGTGCCGGATACTCAGGTTTATGTGAAACTCAGGCAGAATGAAGGCATAGCGGATCTGATGTTTTCCTGGATAGCGGCGAATACATGGAAACTTAAGATACAGCAGGTTCTGGTTGCCGGGGACATTGTAGATTCAAATCGTACCATGAAGGTTTATCCTGCTGCCAATAATAACCAGACCGGATGGGAACAGTGGCAGTCCATGTCCCGCATAATAGGTCGGTTGGACGGGGTTGTGCCATATATTCTGGCGACAGGTAACCATGACTATGGCGAAAGAAGCGCAGAAGACCGCCATACATATTTCAACAAGTTCTTCTATCC
>JAZURH010000186.1:0-2565 GCA_045606125.1 Lentisphaeria bacterium
GTCCGTGTTCTGCTACCATGATCTTTTTGCCTTGCGGCTGAACAATATCTGCCATGCCCTGGGGCTGAATGTGCCCGGGGATGTGGCTATAGGCGGTTTTGATGATTTGCCGGCTGCTGCCGAAAGCTGGCCGCCGCTGACCAGCGTGTCCTATCCTGTCAGGGAAATGGTACAGCTTGCGTTTGAGGCGCTATATTCAAGAATACGTTTCAGGATTCCCCCGAAGGGAATATCAAGATATCTTGATTCCAAACTGGTGATAAGAGAGTCTACAATCCAAAAATGAGGAGTTGAAAATGGCAATTACACAGACAGCTGTCAGTTACTACGGGCTCGGATATGTTGAGCACGCAGCTATGGATTTCAGGGAGATTGTAGAGCATGGCTGCAATACAGTCATTCTTGCTGTCACTGAGTTTGATTTTGACTTCTGGCGTCCGAATATTCCTAAGATAGTTGCCTGTGCCCATGAACTGGGACTCAAGGTCCTGCTGGATCCATGGGGAATCGGCAAGTATTTCGGTGGCGAACAGGTTTCCAAGTTCCTGCAGAATAATGTGGATAACCGCCAGGTTTCTGCCCTGACTGGCGAAAAGCTTCCCTATGCCTGCTTCAATACCAACAGTTTCAAGGATTATTTCATGAATTTCTGCATTACACTGGCTGCCGAGGCCGGTGCAGATGGCTTCTTCTGGGATGAACCCCACTATGCCTTCCCCAAGGGAATCGCATCCATTACCGGCGGTGTGGCGGATGACTGGACCTGCCGCTGCCCGGTTTGCCAGAAGAAGTTCATGGATTATTACGGCTATGAAATGCCGCGCTACATGAATGACGACGTGAAGCAGTTCCGCTGGAGAGAGGCCATGGACATTCTTGTAAATACATCAAAGGCCATCAAGGAAATTGATCCGGGGAATGAAATCACTTGCTGCGTTCATGCTACACAGAATACCTACTATGTGACAGAGTATCGCGGCTATGACAACTGGGACATGGTGGCCGCCTGCCCCTACTTCGATGTATTCTCAACAACGATCGTCAACTGGGCTCTTCCTGCTTCATTTTTCCGTGATATAGCTGAGCGTACGGTTGCAATCGCCAAGAAGCATGGCAAAAAATCCGAACGCTGGCTTATGGGCTATTTTAAGCAGCCTGCTGATTTCGCGCAGATCGATGAAATGGTTGATATGTATGTGGATCTCGGTGTTGATCGTCTTGCCACATGGACCTACAGAGGCGGCTATGGCACTGTTCTTGCTGCTCCCGATGCACTTAAACTGTGGGATCGCATAGGTGAAAACTACAGACGCGTGCTGGTGAAGTGAGGTAAAATATGGTAAACGATTTCGGATATATTGACAATGTGGTGGCCAATATCCGCAAGGTCGCCGATCTGCAGGGTGAAAATATACGCCGCGCTGCCGGTATGATGGCGGATGCAATACAGGCCGACAGGCTCATCAATGTCTATGCGGGTGGCGGACATACGACTCTTGCCATGGGCGAGATGTTCTTCCGTGCAGGCGGACTTGCCAATATCAACCCCATGATGGAGACGGCTCTTTCCGTGTTCAACCAGGCACTTAAGTATCTGGAGCTGGAGCGCACGGTAAACTTCGGTGCTTCCATTGTAAAATACTACAATATCCGCAAAGATGATGTGGTACTGTTCTTTCATAATATCGGCATAAATCCCGCCACAATTGATGCGGCAATGGAAGTCAAGGCCAACGGCGGAAAGATAATTGCTGTCGCCAGTTCACACTGGCAGGATGAAATGCCGAAGGACCATTTTATAAGGCATCCGTCGGGAAAGAACCTTTTTGATTTTGCCGATGTGTGCATTGATGACTACAATCCGGTCGGAGACGCAGTGGTTAATGTTCCCGGTCTTGATACTCCAATAGCACCTGTGTCCAACGTGGTGGATTTCACCATAGCACATCTGCTGGAGATCGAGACAGTTCGCATCTGCATTGAACGCGGAATCGTTCCACCTGTCTGGAACAGTGCAAATACTCCCGGCGGTGATGAAAAGAATGCCGCCTATATAGAAAAATACAGCCCCCGGGTGAAATGCCTGTGAGGTGTACGGATTGATTTTTTGAAAAATCATAAAAACGGAGCAGTGAAATGAAACTCAAGAAAATGAACGAGGCTCTGCAGCGTCTGCGTGAAAAATACGCAGTGAAGGCGAATGGCGAGCTGGTGAAAAGCGGCAAGGGTTCATGCGGGGCGGCTGCTGAACTTAAGATGGCGGACGGAACTGTGGTGAAGCTTCTTCCCTGGAGAAAAGAACGCCGTTTTGTTGAACTTAAGAAACTGGTGGATGACAAGATACTTGAGGGTGTATCCACTCTGCGCTTTGCATATTTCAGCAGCGAAAAGACCGTGAAGCAGGAACTTTACAGGGAACTTGATCTTGCTTCATATCTGGGTGAGTCCGGTGTGAAGTCCATATTTGCCACTCTCAATGACGGTACGGCAAATCTCATCGTCAAATTGTTTGACGGAAAGAGCTGCTGCATTGAGTGTTCTTCCGTGCTGCCAGCCGGCACAGAG
>JAZURH010000187.1:0-6184 GCA_045606125.1 Lentisphaeria bacterium
CCACTGTTCAGCCAGTTCAAAGCGTTCATTCTCTATCTGTATACTGAGTATTCCAGGCATCAGGCCCATGGGGCAGTTGTCATTGCAGGCTCCGCAATGAAGGCAGGGATTGGGCTCATACTGGACGATTTCATCCGGTCCCATAAGCAGAATGCCTGAAGTGTTCTTCATTATGGGAATATCCAGAGAATACACTGAAAATCCCATCATGGGTCCACCGGATATGATCTTTGCAGGATCATATTTGACACCGCCCGCAAGTTTCAATGCGTCGCTGTACTTTGTTCCCACGCGGAAAAGCCAGTTTCCTGGATTCACAACGGGTTTTCCCGTAACAGTTGTAATCCTCTCATAAAGAGACTCGCCGTAGCATACGGCCCTGCCTATTGCGGCAACTGTGCCAACATTTGTGACCACACACCCCACATCCATGGGAAGTCCGCCGGCTGGAACCTTGCGCCCGGTAACCGCATAAATCAGCTGCTTCTCCGATCCCTGGGGATACTTTACCTTGAGCTGGCAGCATTCTATGCCGTACTTTGCTGCTTCACGCCCCATAAGTTCCACTGCGTCAGGCTTGTTGGCCTCAATTGCAAGAATAATCTTCTTAACGCCCAGTATGGTTCCGCAGGCCCGTATTCCGGAAATTATATTCTCATACTGCTCAAGCATCAGGCGATGGTCCGCTGTAAGGCAGGGTTCACACTCGATTCCGTTGAGAATAAGCACATCCACGGGCTTTGTGGGAGAAAGCTTCACCGCAGTCGGGAAGGACGCACCGCCCATACCGACTATACCCGCATCTACTACGCGTTTTTTGAGTACATCCGGAGCTGATTCCACGGGATCCAGAATCGGCATGGGCTCTGCCGGAGTGTCTTCACCGTCACTCTCTATGAGCATTGCGGGAACCTGGCTTCCGTTCACTGACAGGCATGTGCCGATCTCCTTGATAACACCGCTTGTCGGTGATGCAATGGAGGCTGACACAAAACCGCCGGGCTCGGCTATCATCTGGCCGCGGAGCACCTTGTCTCCCGCCTTAAGGATCGGTTTTGCCGGTGCTCCTATATGCTGCTGAAGCGGAACTATGTAGGATTCCAGCAGAGGAGCGGCGGCAATGGCCGACTTATTGGTCACCTTTCCTTCAGACGGATGGACTCCGCCGTAGAACTTGCGCTGTTTTGTCTTTTCCATATCCGTTTAAATCCCTGATGGATGATAGTTCAAATCTTTCTGAAGCAGTGTGTGGGGCATCCTGCCTTTTCAGGCGCGTCTTCCGACGGCGGATTTTCAGTATTAACCGATGCCAGGAAGCCATTGAATGTTATCTGCCCCTGTTCAGTTACTTTACCGCACTTGCGGCAGCCTATACATGCAGCCTTGCACTGCTTCATCTTAATCTTGCCTGCAAGAGGAGAACTGCAGTACACCTGAACCTTGACTGAACGGGGAACAAGCTTTATGATGCCTCTGGGGCATGCATCAATGCACTTGCCGCAGCCTCTGCACAGATCAGCATGCACCTTTGCAATATTGTGCTCTGTTATCTCTATGGCGCCGAAGGGACACGCACGGGCGCAAGTACCCATTCCCAGGCATCCGTATGTGCATGCCTTGCTGGCATTGGATATTATAATGGCATTACGGCAGTCATTGACTCCGTTGTACATTGCACTTTTCGTCGCCAGCGTATCATCTCCGCCGCAAAGAACGACTGCCACCATCGGCTCCCGCGCCTCCGCCGAGTCTCCCAGTATGCATGCCACCTTCTGCAATATTTCATTTGTCATGGCAGGACACATTCCGGGCTTGGCCTTGCCACTTACCATTGCGTTCACATAGTCTCCGCACCCGGCAAAGCCGCATCCGCCGCAGTTGGCTCCGGGCATAAGGGCGGAAATCTGCTCCGCCCTGGGGTCAGGCGTAGTGCCGAAAAGCTTAACGATTATTCCAATGGCAAGGGCCATCAGCACGCCAGTCACTGTAAGAACTATAACGGGTATCATATCAAATGCTCCTCTGGATTACCATAAAAAGCGCCGCAGGACTGTGCATCAGCCGCCAAGTCCGGCGAAACCGGTGAATATCATGGCGATAATGCCGGCGGTAAGCAATGCGATCGCAGGTCCCTTGAACACCTCGGGAACCTTTGCCAGTTCCAGTTTTTCACGCACACTTGCAAAAAGCACAAGGGCAAGAGCAAATCCTATTGCCGATGCGCAGCAGAACACCGTGGACTTCACAAGGCCGTACCCTTCATCAGCACAAATAATGGCAGATCCGAGAACTGCGCAATTTGTGGTAATAAGCGGCAGGAATATACCCAGGGCACTGTACAACGGCCTGGAAAACTTCTGAAGCAGCACCTCGACTATCTGCACAAGGGCGGCAATCACAAGGATGAAGACTATGGTTCTCAAATAGGCAAGCTCAGTTGGTACAAGCACATAGTGATGTATGATCGAGGTGACAAGACCAGACAACGTCATAACGAATACAACGGCGCCGCCCATTCCAAGGGCCGTCTTCATTTTCTTTGATACGCCGAGGAAAGGACATATACCAAGTATCCTGCTCAAAACAAAGTTATTGACAAGGATAGCTCCAACAATCAATGACAAATATTCACCCACCATGAGACCGTCTCCATGTTCAGAAAACAAATGAATGTACAAGAGCTTTAATTTACCTGATTTTTACCTTTTGTCAACATGAATACAATTAATTGACTAAAAGATAAATAATAATATTCAACCGAAATGACGGCTTTTTTTCATTCCTCATAAAGGCCATGACTTTTCGGAAAAAATCATGCCATATTTCAAAGAGCCTGAGACCTTCCTGCCGTATTTCAACAGACAGCAGCCTTGATGATGGATTGCTGTTTAATATTGATCAGGAAACCATGGGCTCCGAATGTAAAGTATCCATTAACATCCATAATCGCAAAGAGTCTCTACACCCCGGGCGAACTGCACTTTTCCGCAATATGAGATAAGATGCCGCTCTGACAGTGAACTATTGTCATGGATAGGGAAAAATGGATTATTTCACCTTGAATCTTGTATTTTTATCAAATAATATTATGCTACTTAAAACCCTTTGTCAAAGAGAGGTAATTGCAAAAATAGCGTGATGTTACCTCTCAAGAGAAAAACAGCATGATTCTTACTGATATTTTTACCGATCGCCGTTTCAACAGAAAACTGTTTTCCCTGACCTTGCCCATAACCATGCAGCAGCTTATGCTGGCAATGGTCGCCGCGGCCGATGCCCTGATGCTGGGCAAGCTGAATCAGAATGCAATGGCGGCAGTATCACTTGCCACGCAGATACAGTTTATCCAGAATATGATGCTGGGAGCCATCTCTGCCGGAGTAGGCATACTTGGGGCGCAGTACTGGGGCAAAAACGACAGAAAAGTCCTGGATGAGCTATTCGGCGGCAGCGTCCGCATTTCACTATGCGTATCACTGGCATTTTTTGCAGGCTGCTTCATTTTCCCGGAAAAACTTATGCGGCTGTTTGCCTCTGATCCTGAATTAATCACTTTGGGAGTGGGCTATCTGAAAATTGCCGCCTGGTCATATTTAATAACAGGCATTTCCCAGTGTTATCTGGCAATAATGCGCGTAAGCGAAAATGCCTCCATGTCGGCATGGATAAGTTCAGGAGCGGTAATTCTGAATATTATTTTCAATGCCGTATTCATTTTCGGACTTTTCGGCGTACCTGCCATGGGAGTAGCCGGTGCGGCACTGGCTACTGTAATCGCCAGAGTAATAGAATTGCTATGGTGCATCGGCATAAGTTTCAAAAAGGATTTTATCCAGTTAAAAGTGAAAACAATCTGGTATTTCAACTGCTTGCTGGAACTGGATTTCTGGAAATGCTCCACCCCAATACTTGGAAGTTTTATGCTCTGGGGCGTGGGATTCACATCCTATACGGCCATAATGGGGCATCTTGGAGCAGATGCAGCGGCTGCCAATGCCATTGCAGCAGTAGTCCGGGATCTGCTGTGCTGTATCTGCAATGGCGTCGCCGGAGCTTGCAGCATTCTGATCGGAAATGAACTTGGCGCAGGCAATCTGGAACGGGGGAAAAAATACGGAGACAGGCTGGTGATAATTGCATTTCTGGTAGGATTTGCTGTATCACTGCTCATTCTTGCATCGATACCATTGGTGTCGGCATTTATCAAGCTGACGGAACAGGCTCATGACTATATGACAGGCATGTTTCTTATTCTAACAGTCTACATGATAGGAAGATGCGTTTGCACAGTGGTCATAAACGGTGTCTTCTATTCAGGAGGTGACTCTATTTTTGATGTAATAAGCCTGGCTGTCTGCATGTGGGGCATAGCCCTGCCCTGTGCCTTTTCCGGAGCGTTCTATTTTCACTGGCCGGTGCTGGTCATATACGGCTGCACTTGCCTTGACGAAGTCGGCAAGATCCCATGGGTGCTCTACCGCCATAAACAGTACCGCTGGGTAAAAAATCTGACACGCTGACGGGCAGGCATTTTACCAGGCTGTTTTGCTCCTGCTCCTCAATAACGCCTGTAGACCTCACCGCTTTCAAAATAGCGGGTCTCAAAATCGCCGGCATAGCGTTCACTCAGTATTTCGGCAAGATATTTCATACCTTCCCGTTCAGAAGGAATATGCCCGATAATCATCAATGCCTTGTTGAATCCGAGCAGTCCGGCGTCACGGGCATATTCACCCATCTGCCATTCACACCCTTCCCCCAGCAACACAGCATCTATCTCCGGATTACGCAATGTCTCCCAGACGCCGGCAGGAGTGCCAAATGCCAAAGCAATCCGTTTGCAGATTGTTTCCAGATTGCCGCAGATACGCAGATTTTCAGCTCCCAGTTCCTTGAATCGGCTGGCGATTTCGCAAATAGAAAGAGGTTCATCAAGTATCATGGCTGCTGTTGCGACATATTCACCGGGACGCATAAATACGCCTTTTAAATTAAGTGAGCGGCAATTCCCTTCCCTTATCATATCAACATATTTTCTATGGGGATAA
The DNA here is from genome assembly GCA_045606125.1 of Lentisphaeria bacterium. Lineage (GTDB taxonomy): Bacteria > Verrucomicrobiota > Lentisphaeria > Oligosphaerales > Oligosphaeraceae > RGIG3456. Next base: position 5,049 of record JAZURH010000187.1, read on the forward strand.
TCGTGAAAACGCCATATCGCCATACCAGTCTCTTCCAACAGGGCTACCTTGGCATCAGTCACAGGATCGTTTTCCAGCCTGATGTCCCAATGGTCATAGAATGCAGGTTCATGAACGATTAAAAACTGGGCACCCCATTCATGTGCCCTGCGGATAACATCCACAGTTGCATGCATGGTGACTGCGACTCCGGATAGCCGGGTGCCGCCATCGCCACACTTCAAAGTATCGCAGGTACGCTCAAATTCAACCCCCTGTTCCTCTTTGCACCAGGCAAACAGTTCTTCCATCAATTCTTTAACTGTCATTTCCTTCATTCCTTCCTATTCACCTGTTCAGACAGGATTTTACCGATTAAAAAATATAAATTCAGGTGAAAACACCCCCATTTGTAAATCATCACCCCCATTGATGAAAAAACTGCATTGCTACAGCTCAGCACTTTCACCACAAACATAAAAAAAGACCGCCTTCTTTCGAAGGCGGCCCTTAAAACGCTAATCAAGCATTAGTCATTGGAACCGGTGTAGCTGGGAACCCACATCTTGCTGTCAGCATTTACGTACTGGGGAATCTGCAGGCGCTTGACTGTTGCGGCATGACCGTCAGCAAAGCAGGCATTGGCAGCATCAGAGTGACGGGCATGAATACCGCTTGCTGTTGTTGTTGCAGCATCCTTCGGCTTGGCACCTTTACCATCAGTCAGTCCACCCAGGTTGAAAGCGCTTGTGTTGGCTTCACCTGCATCCATAAAGAAAACAGTTGAGCTGGGGTTCTGGTATGAACCATCAGCCTTATTGGAGCAGTTCTGGTTCATTCCATAGTGGCCCCATGTACGATTCGTTAACCATGTCGCACCATCCTTGAGAATGTCAGCGCCGTACTTGTTGGATGTTGCACTGCCGCAGTCATAAGTCTTAACATCGCCCACATATGTGTACATAAGTTCACGCCATGTAACACTGGCCTCAGCTGTACCGACACAGTTGGTTCCTGCAACAGTGATGGTCTGAGCCTTTGCGGTCTGATACATAAGTCCGCCGGCGTAGTCATCATTGTACTGGCGCATGCCGAGACCCAGCTGCTTGAGGTTGGATGTGCAGGAGATGCTGCGTGCCTTTTCGCGTGCCTTTGCC
>JAZURH010000188.1:0-3358 GCA_045606125.1 Lentisphaeria bacterium
CACAGAACGACATGGCTACGATCCGACTTCCCGCCGGCTGTCAATGAAATGCCAGCCATGGAAGTAACATTCTTAACAGTGATATCACCGGCAACTGTAATGTCACCGCCTGCAATTGTATCCGCATCCAGAACGAGTTCGCCTACACCTGTCACATTGACGCCAGTGCCAACTGTAATTGCTCCTGCATTTCCTGAACCACTGTTGACAAGAGTCTTGTCAGCATTGAGTGTAAGCTGGGTATTACTTGTTCCAACTATGGCAACATCATCCATAATAACGATATTGCTGTACTGGACTGTCATGCTTCCACCGGCATTATCTGCAAGGAACTTGTTGAAATCAGCCTGTGAAATTGAATATGCCGTGTCTTCAGTGGCAGCAGTGGGAATTGTTGTTGTTCCGGGCGGATTATCGCTTGTCTGAGTTCCGGTAACATTGCCCATGAAGTGGTCGTAATTGTCCCATGAGCTGATTATGTAATTTCCTCCCATATCCGTTGAGCCATCATAATAATTTGGGAAATCACTTGTGTCACCGCCGATGGTAAGAGTTCCTGTCGGGTCGATAAGCAGATTTTCATAGTTGACTTCACCCAGGTTGAGGAGGTCAACAAAATCACCGCTTATTTCCACGTTTTTAGCGGTAATTGAGCCCTGGGAGTTATCTGTCCATCCGCCGTCAGAGAAAAGGATGGCATCGTTTCCTGCAAAGATATCGCCCTGGTTGATGACTGTGGTGTTTGCCTTTTCATCACCGAACTTCAGTGTTATCTTGGCATCTGCGCCGAAATTGGTCAGTTCGACTTCACGGGCACCCACCAAGGCTGCCTGTTTTGCACCATTGACCGTGCCGGCGTTGATCACCTTATTGCCGATAAGCGCTGCAGCATCTGCGTTGATGGTGCCCAAGTTTACAACTGCGGCATTGGAATCACCGCTGAACACATCCTTACCGGACAGGAAGTCCGCATTTGAGATATCCAGGGTTGAAGCGGCAAACATAGCGCCAACATCCACTCTTGAGCCGGCGCCGAAGAAGACACCGTTGGGGTTGACCAGGTACAATGTCTGATCAACATTCAGGCTGCCCAGAATGTTTGACGGATCATTACCCACGACGCGGGCCAGCATGGCTGCTTTGCCCAGTGCGTCGGGCTGGATGACATTGACCGTGAAGTCCTTGGCAATGTCAAATGTATTCCAGTTTACAATGGCCTTCTTTGAGCCCTGTGTGATGTCCATGGTATTTCCGTTTGTGCTGACGGAAACGGAACCTGACACCACCTTGTGCCCAGTGGGCAGCGGAGCGGCGATAAGTCCGGACGGGGACAGGACAAGCACACCCGTCAGGAGCAAACTCAATGCCTTGACTGTTTTTGAAGTCTTTATGTTCTTTATCGTATTTCTCATAATCTATTTCCCCCCTTTGCTTAGAACTGGACCTGAAGTGAGAGGTGCAGGCGTCCGTCATTGGGTGTCTCATCTGAAGCTTCAATAATCGGGAAGCCGTAGTCAAGAGACATCTGGGCGAACTTTGTCAGACCAAGTCTGAGACCGGCGCCGACGGACCAGAATCCCTGATCATCGCTTGCGCCCTGCTTATTACGCTCGGAAACATATCCGATATCAGTAAATGTGATAAGCTGGAGACGATGCTGGCTCCAGACATCAGGATTCTTCTTAAACTCCTCGGCAGTCTGCTTCATGCCGGGAATGAAGTTCTCCATAAGCGGTGTGCGCAGTTCAATGCTTCCCACGAAGGAGTTATCGCCACCCAGTTCACTTTCACGGTATCCGCGGACGCTGTTCATGCCGCCCACATAGTCGCGAACCACAGTCGGCAGACCATCAGAGGCGATCTGTGCATTTGCCTTTGCGAAGAGGGACCACTTTCCGGGCCTGTCTTCGCCGGAGAAGAGCCTCTGGAAACGGGCGATCTGTATTGACCAGACCTTGAAGTCGCCATCTGTCTTGCCGGCGGAAGTTTCATTGAACTGCCTGCTTGAGGATGCGCCGAACTGTCCAGCCCTGTTCTGCTTGACAGAAATGCTTGCGAAGTTGCGGCCGCCCCATGCATCAAACATCTTGGAAGAATATCCCAGTGTGATGGAGGGCATGCTGACGGTATGGGTGTCATTGTCATCATACCTCATGCCGTCCAGGTCCTGGAACTGCTCGTAGCGCTGATAGAACCATCCCAGGCTGACTTCCACATTGTGAAGTTCATTTTCCCAGAGAGTGTGGGTGAAAGCAGCTCCGGCGAACCAGCCACGTCCCCTGACATTGAGCTCGGGGAGCACATCATCAGCAGAGCTGGAAGACCATCCTGCATATACATTGATCCTATTGCGGTCGTTAATGGGGAGGAAGTAGCTGCCGCTGACAGCGTTCAGGTTGTCCGCCACATCTCCGCCTGTGAGATAGTCTAATGTAAGAGAATCTCCGCGTTTGGTAAGATTAAGATGCTGGAGAGTCGCGCGTATCCTCCAGTCAGAATCACTGTCCTTGGATCCAGTGTTTGAAAGTTCAATGGCACCGTGGATTGGCAGCTTATCCTTCACATCCAGTTCAGCATTGATGATTCTGCGTCCATCAACCTTCTCGGTCTGGAGCTGTGTATTGATCTTCAGGTCAGGCCTTGCATTGAGATCGAAAAGTCCACTGTGGACATCCGCATAGTTGAACCTGCCCTCTCTGTTTTCAAGAGCCCTGACGATCTGGCGGGGTGAATAGTGCCTGCTGTTTTTGACAGTGATGTCTCCAACTTTTCCAAGATCAACCACGGCAACGAAAATGCCATTGTTCCATGTGCGTGTGGGGAACACGATCTGCGCGAAGATATAGCCCTTTTCCTGCACTGCCTTCAGCAGCTTTGCATGGAAATCGCGAACCTGCTTCACTGTGACCTTGTTGAACACAATATAGCTTGACCAATCTTCCCAGAGTTTCAGTTCTTCAACAACCTTCTTGTCTCCAGAGACCATTGCAACCACAAACTGGGGGCATACAGCGGAATCATCCTGCTGTGCTTCAACTTTCTCTTCGGGTGCGTTGATCTTCTTTCCGCCCTTCATTTCCGCCATTTTATCATCACTTGCGGGTGACCAGGGAGCCACAAACACATTTTCCTCTACAGTGGCTTCCTCTGCTGCAGGTGCGGGTGCTGCAACTGTTGCTGCGGCCGTGGGTGCGACTTCAGCTGTTTTAGCTGATTTAACCGGCTTTTCAGCCTCAGCAACTGCAGCGGCTTCCTTCTCAGCCTTTTCAGCAGCCTTTCTGGCAGCCTTTTCAGCCTTGACCTTTTCAGCGGCAGCCTTCTTTTCAGCCTTGGCCTTTTCAGCGGCAGCCTTCTTTTC
>JAZURH010000189.1:0-2053 GCA_045606125.1 Lentisphaeria bacterium
GACCTGTATGCCCGCTGGAAGAGCGATACTCTCAATATCAGGCCTGATATCCTCAGCATAATGATCGGTGTTAATGATACATGGCATGAAAAAAACAGACAGAACGGCGTTGAAGTGCCACGCTATGAGCGCATATACCGTGAACTGCTTCAATGGACTGTTGATGTGTTACCGGAGATAAAGCTTGTCATAATGGAGCCTTATGTGCTTAATTTCGGTGCCGTTAAGGATGACTGGCTGCCTGAAATGGATCAGCGCAGAGAAGTATGCGCCCGTCTTGCCGATGAGTTCGGAGCAACCTTTATACCTACTCAGACGATATTGAATGAGGCGTGCAAGCTCATGCCGCAGGAATATTGGCTTGCGGACGGAGTGCACCCCAGGTGGGCAGGACATCAGCTTATTGCCGATGCGTGGTTGAAGGCAGTGGAAATCTGATCTAAATATAGAACCGGTGGACAATATGGGGTATGAATTGAACGATGGCGGCGTGCGTTCCGGGATTCTGGCTGGTGTAAAGCGCGTGGTCCTGAAGGTCGGTACGCGGCTTCTTATGGATGTCAGGGGGGAGGAACCTGATGCGCGCGTTGTCAAGCTTGTGAATCAGATAGCCTGGCTGCGCGAACAGGGATTTGAGGTGGTGCTTGTAACTTCGGGCGCCATCGGTGCTGCATTGCGTGTAATGCAGAAGAACCGCCGTCCCAAGAGGATGGAGGCTCTTCAGGCTTTTGCGGCTCTGGGCCAGTGCCATCTTATGAAACTTTACGAGGAAGCCTGTGCTGCCTGCGGTTTCCATTGTGCGCAGCTTCTTCTTACGGCAGCTGATCTGCAGGACCGTGAACGGCATCTCAAGGTGGCACGCTGTCTGGATGAACTGCTGGCCATGGGAATATTGCCTGTAGTGAATGAGAATGACTCCGTATGTACAGACGAGATCAAAGTTGGGGACAATGATACTCTGGCTGCTCTTGTGGCCAGCATGTCAAGGGCGGACTTGACGGTGCTTCTTACAACAGTTGACGGAATGTGGGTCAGAAACAGTGAAACCGGTAAACTTGAAAAGCGAATCAGCGTTGTTGACATCATAGACGGGGAACTTCTGGCAATGGCGGGCGGAACGGATGGAAACAGTTTCTCTGTAGGTGGAATGGCGACGAAGCTTCATGCCGCCAGAATGACGAGTTCCTGCGGTGAACCACTCTGGATCGCCGATGGAAATGATTTTTCAGTGCTGCAGCGCATGTTCAACGGAGAGGATGTGGGGACGGTGTTTGCCGCCAGACATCGTTCCCGCATGCATGCCCGCCACAGATTCATAGCGTTTTTTGCTGAACCGGAAGGAGATCTGATAGTCGACGAAGGTGCTGTGGATGCGCTTCGCAATCATGGCAAGAGTCTTCTTCCCAGCGGCGTGATAGGTATGCGAGGTGTGTTTGCGCCGGGCGGGGTTGTGCGCATACTTGATACGGACCGTAACGAAATTGCCCGGGGTATAGTGAAGTTCGGTACTGTGGAACTTTCGAAAATATGTGGCGCGGCAAGTTCTGAAGTTGAAGGGCTTCTCGGCAGAAAACCAGCTTCCTGCGAAGTTGTGCACAGGGATTTTTTGGTAATTAAGGATTGAAGACGATGCTGAACAAAAAGTTTCCAAATGGAAAAATTGGCTATTCCTATCACAATCACAGCACTTTCAGTGATGGGCGCAATACTCCGGAGGAGATGCTTCTTGCAGCCAGGGCCGCCGGAATACGCGAGTACGGGTTCAGCGACCATTGGGTGGTGCTGCCGGAATCCCAGGGCGAAAATGTGCGCTGGGGCATCCCGAAGGAAAGAATAAATGAATATCTGGATACGGTGAAGGCTTTGAAGGAAAAGTATACCGATGACAGTTTCAGCGTTAAAGTGGGACTGGAAGTGGATTATTATGATGAGAATATCACCGAGGTCGCACATCAGCTGCGCAGCTTCGAGTTGGATTATGTCATAGGTGCTTCACATTTCTATGGTACATTCTCCATTGACGGCGGTGAGGAACCTAAGTCGGAGGCCAAGC
>JAZURH010000190.1:0-1994 GCA_045606125.1 Lentisphaeria bacterium
TGGTGCGGGTGCAAACCCGCACTGCCGCGCAAGCGGCATTACTCCACATTCATTATCTGCTCTTTAACCTTGGAAAGCTCAATCTTCAACTCCATTGCATCGGCTGAGATAGGCATGTCCGCAGTCTTGGCTGACAAAGTATTGGCCTCCCGCGACATTTCCTGACAGAGGAAATCCAGATTGCGTCCCGCATCAGCCTCAGCTTCCATAAGGTTTCCATACTGGACAAGATGACTTCTCAGACGCACCACCTCTTCAGTTATATCAGACTTGTCAACATAGAAAGCCACTTCCTTGGCAAGACGCTCATCATCTATGGGCAGCTGCACACCGAGAGCCTCTATTCTGCTTAGTATCCTTTCCTTATGCTGCAGGACCGCATCCTGCTCTCTGGCTGCAATACGCTCCACAAGCACGCTCATATTGTCACCTCTGCGCCGCAGTTCCGCTTTAAGTGCTTCGCCTTCCCGTTCACGCATGGCACTCAATTCATCCAGAGCCACACTCAGAGCCTCCATCACAAGGGGACGCATGGTATCCTGAAGAGATTCTCCCGCTTTTATCACCCCCGGAACCGCAAGAATATCAGCAACCGTCGGCAAAGCAATGCCGGCCTTTTTCGCAAAATCGGAAAGTTCCGCCAGCACTTTTCCTGCAAAAACAAAATCAATCGGCGACTTTACAGAAGCATCATCGGCTCCAAGCTGAAAAGATATTGCCACAGTCAAAGTCCCTCTGGCAAGCCTTTTCTGTATTTGAGTGCGAAGTTCCCCCTCCAGCATACCAAGTTCCCTGGGAAGAGAAAAACGCATTTCCAACTGCTTGCGGCTGTTCACTGCCGATATTTCAACTACACACTGGGTGCCGCCGTTTCCTGTAGCCGTACCGCGCCCGAATCCTGTCATACTTTTCATATTTTTTTCCTATTATCCTTTTTGCACCATCCCCCGACAGGGACAGCCTTAATTTCAATTCCAAAAACAGTAAGCCCGATTAAGCCGAAAGCAAAAACTGACTGCTTAAAGAAGTAATTTCAAAACTATCATCAAAATGCGCTTCTACATGAACAATTGGCGTTGTCAGCATCTCTCGCTCCACAAAATTGGAGATTCAAGCCGCTGCCTTAGCCACTGTACCCATTTCATTGCACATTTCGCTCTATTTTTTAAATTACCGCTAAAAAATCCACCAATACCTTCTATCCGTAAAAATCAAATACCCCCGGACTGACTTTTGCCGTTCCTTCGCCGCAAATACACCTGCATGATCCCCGAAACAGACACATTTACAGCGCCCGTCGATTTTGCAGCCTGCATCCGCAGAATATACGCTCAGAACATGCTGTCCTGCCTCAAGTACCCGGGATTCTTCCTGGCAAAACGCTTTTCAGCTTTAGCAGTGACTATGCGCCCCGCCGGAGTCCTCATAAGATACCCCTCCTGTATCAGGTAGGGTTCGTACACCTCCTCTATGGTCCCTTCTTCCTCCCCAACGGCGACGGCCAGATTCTTGAGACCTACCGCCCGACCCCGGAACTTCACTATTATAGTCTCAAGTATCCGGTTGTCCATTTCATCCAATCCATCATCATCTATGTCAAGAAGCTTCAGAGCGTCCGAAGCAATATTCCCGTCTATCAACGGAGCCTTCTTCACCTGGGCATAGTCCCTGACCCAGCGCAGCAGATTATTCGCTATTCTTGGTGTGCCCCGGCTTCTGCGCCCTATTTCAGCAAGACCCTCTCTGTCTGCCGTGGCACCAAGAACCTTTGAACTGCGTGTCAGAATGGAAACCAGTTCATCCACACCGTAATAGTCAAGTCGGCATGTCATGGCAAAACGCGAACGAAGAGGACTTGAAAGGCGGCCCTGCCTCGTAGTGGCGCCGATCAGACTGAACCTGGGCAGGGTCAGACGCACGGAACGGGCACCAGCACCCTGCTCAAGCATTATGTCTATGACAAAATCCTCCATGGCACTGTAAAGATACTCTTC
>JAZURH010000191.1:0-2022 GCA_045606125.1 Lentisphaeria bacterium
GCCTGCCACCTGAAAAATGGACGGAAAGCTACAGCAGAGTCCTTGAGGATTTCAGGCGCCTTGGCATAGACTGGATCATGATGACTCCCCACTATATGAGACCGGACTGGATGGGACTGACAACCCAGAATGGCACGGAAATAGAAGATGACCCGCGACCATATGTGGCATTCATGCGCAAGTTCGCCGCAGACAACAATGTGGCTCTGGCTGATGCGGCAAAACGCTACGGGCGGTTGTGGCGGCAGGGAATACCTTACAACACCCTGATGACAAACAACATAAACCATCCCGACGAAAGAGGAATGAAGCTTTTCGCGGACACCCTGATGGGAATATTCGGAGCCTGACAACCGTCAGCTCCGGGCTGTTCCTGCCTTTTTGCGTTTGGCAAGCTCTGGTTTTATCCTGTACTTGAGTATATAGCTGAGGAACAGCCCTGTTGATGCAATGGCAAGCACCCACGATATGGGATAGGACACAATAAGGGCCCCAATGGAGCGGAACTTGTCAAAGACGGTAAATACCCAGACTATTCTCATAACACAGACGAAGAACAGCATCATTATGGCCGGAACAATGGAATAACCCAATCCATTGCAGGCGCCCTGCAGCACATCCATTATGCCGCACAGTGCATAGAACAAAAACATCCATTTCATGCGGGCAAGTCCGGCGGCTATGACTTCAGGATTGTCATTGAAAACGGAAATAAGACTGCGGCCAAAGGCATAGAAGGATATGCCAACCACCTCACCCAGGATAACTGTCAGCATTATACAGTAGAGTATGCTCTTGACTATGCGCTTGTAATGCCCGCCACCATAATTCTGTCCGACAAAGTTCACGGAGGCAAGATGCATGGTGTATGAGCAGAAAAAATACAAAAAACCCTCGTACTGCAAAGTCGCGGCATTGCCGGCCATGGCGAGGGCGCCAAGGGAGTTTATGGAGGACTGTATTATTAATGTGGACAGTGAAAAGCAGGAACTCTGGCAGCCCGCCGGAAGCCCTATACGGGCCATTTTCTTCAGAGTGGCACTGTATATATGCAGTTTCCTGTAGTTGAATCTGTATTCATGACCATACTTAGACAATGTGCGCCAAATGAAAAACGAGGAAATGGCATTTGATATAACTGTAGCAATGGCAACTCCCGCCACCCCGGCGTTCAGGCATATCACAAAAAACAGATTGAATAAAATATTGGCTATGCCCGAAACAGTAAGAAAAAATAGAGGGCGCCTGGTATCTCCGAGGGCGCGCATGATGGCACTGCCAAAAATATATGTCATCTGAAATATCATGCCGCCGAAGATTATCCAGAGATAAAGCTTGGACATTTCAATGATCTCAGGCGGTGTTTCCATCCATTCAAGCAGAGTCCGGCTTGCCAGAAGACCGAACACGGCCATTATGACACCACCCACAAGAGGAATGGCCATCGATGTATGTATCACGCGTCTCAGTCCGCGCCAGTTCTTTGCCCCATAGTACTGAGCAGTAAGAACCGAGGTACCGACGGAAAGCCCGGTGAACAAAGTAATGCAGAGGGCAGTCAGTGCTCCAGTGGAACCGACTGCCGCCATGGCATTTGCAGACACATAACGACCTACGACCATCATATCCGCTGCATGAAACGCTATCTGCAGCAGCATGGCCAGCCCCAGCGGCAGGGTATACTTTACGATTTTGGGCAGTATGGCCCCTTCGCACATGTTTATGTTGAACTGTTCAGACATATTGAACTTCTGGTGTTGATAAAAATAATAGGTGCCTGAAAAACTTATGTCTGTCAGGCAGAAGGCAGCGTAATATATTTAAAACCAAACACGGGGCAAACGCCGGCAGAACTTTTTATACTGCAGACAATGAAAAAATATCCGCCAAACGGAAAAAACTCACAGCATGATTTTACGGCGACATTTCAAAAACGCAGCATAAGCTGTGACTTTCCTCGCGCGCGGGGGTGGAGTCGGGTGGGGGGTGCGGAGGCGGCCCCCACCCCCCCCCCCCCCCACC
>JAZURH010000192.1:0-30175 GCA_045606125.1 Lentisphaeria bacterium
CGTAGCCATGTCGTTCTGTGGGCCAAGGAGTTGCTGCTTGCTGTTGTCTTCCTAAGACCGCTTGGCCTCCGACTTACATCAAGATAGACACGACCAACATCCTGTTTATCTGTTCCGGTGCGTTTTCAGGATTGGACAAGATAATCGAGCGGCGCATAGGCCGCCATGTGCTGGGCTTTGAAAGGAGTCTGGATCTGGCGACTGAAGTAGATGCAAACAGTGATGCGGAAGTTTTCCTGGAAAGAGTTGAGCCCGAAGACCTTCTCAAGTTCGGTCTGATTCCCGAGTTCATCGGGCGTCTTCCTGTGGTGGGCACGCTTAATGCCCTCAGTAGGGATGATTTGGTGCAGATCCTTACGGAACCCAAGAATTCCCTGCTCAAGCAGTACAAGCAGATGTTCCTTATGGAGGACTGTAAGCTGACATTCCAGAAGGAGGCAGTTGAGGCCATTGCGGATATCGCTGTCTGCAAGAACACGGGGGCCCGCGGATTGAGGGCAATAACGGAGCGTCTTATGCTTGACATCATGTTCACGCTGCCTGAAAAAGAGCCCGGTACAGAAGTGGTTATAACTGCCGAAATGGTGAGGAAAAGCAACGAACCGGAAATGTGATGGCGCATATCAGAAAATCATTTACCATATTGCTGTTGTCTCTGCTGCTGTTTATGCAGGGACAGGCATGGGGTGCGCCCCGCAAGGCGCCCTCCATACGCTATGTCTCCCTTAAGTCAGTCACTTATCTTTACATGGAGGATGTGGCCAGGTTTTATGGCATGCGCTATAAGACGGACGGCAAGAAAGTTATTCTTTTCTCCGCCTATTCGAACATAGAGATGAAGCTTGACAGCCGTGTCATGACCCTGAACGGCATACAGGTTCATCTTTCCAGACCGATCATCAAGTCAGGCGGCAGGCTGCTGCTTGGAAAGTCTGATTTCCAGAACATATTGGAGCCCGTGCTGCGTACAAAGACTTTGAAGCGGAGAAAAGTAAAAACCATAATGATAGATCCGGGACATGGCGGAAAGGATGTGGGCGCCGTTTCTGGAAAGATCTATGAGAAGAACATAAATCTTCAGGTGGCCCAGCGTCTTTCCCAAAAGCTTCGGGCCAGAGGCTACCGGGTCATTATGACCAGGACTAAGGATGTGAATCTGTCTCTGGAGGCGCGGGCTGACTTTGCAACTAAATACAAGCCGGATGCTTTCATAAGCCTGCACTGCAATTCGGCGTCTTCGTCCGTGACCGGTACAGGGATATACATTTCAACTCCCTCAGGCGATCCCCCCACCGGGGACAACCATGTTTCAAAGAAGGCATGCCCCGCTAATTCCTACAATGCGGAGAATGCGTTTCTTGCATACTATGCACAGCGGGCGATACTTGCCAGAACCGGATTTGAGGACAGGGGTGTAAGGCGTCGCAGGTTCTATGTCGTGCGTAATGTTCCAGCCCCGTGCATGCTGGTTGAAATGGGATTCATTAGCAATGACAGTGAACTGCTCCGGCTTCGTTCTCCATATACTCAGGAGCAGATAGCTAACGCACTTGCTGATACCATAGTCAAGTACAGGGATGTGACCAGGTAGACTGGCGCAGTAGATGGACCTGCAGCATGAAAATGGCCGCAGATAACAGAAGGAGGTATTTATGTCATTGGCAGATGATTGTGTTTTTTGCAGAATACTTAAAGGTGAGATACCCTGCACAAAGGTGTATGAGGATGATTTGGTGCTTGCTTTTCTTGATATAGCTCCCTACAATCCGGGACACACGGTTATTATCCCCAAGGATCATCAGGTCAGTTCAACTGTGCTTGGCGAAGAGTACCTTGCCGCGATTATGAAGGTTGCTCCGAAGATAGGTGCTGCATTGATGCGTGCAACCGGCGGGGAGGGATCCAATCTGGTGCTGAACAACGGCCGCGTGGCGGGACAGGTAGTCCCTCATGTGCATATGCATGTGATTCCACGTTTTGCCGATGATAAGGTCGTTATGTCCGGAAGCAGCATTTCCTATTCGGGAGCGGAGGAGATGAATCAGCTTCTCGAGAAGATACAAAAGGCTTTGAAAATATGAGTTCCGGCAGAGATGAATCGTTGTTCAGCGGTCAGGATGGCGATATCCTGGAGGTCTATGACCGGATGAACAGCGAAGAAAGAAAATACAAGGTCAATGCGTATGTGATTCTTCTGGCCGCTTTATATGTGCTCCTTGAAAGAAGAAAGGACAAGACAGTTCACGAGCATTTCAGCCCGGCTGAGCTTGCCCGCGTTTTTGTGGAACTTTTGAAAAGGAAGTTTGGTCCTTATGCCTGTTCTGTTATGAAGAGCTGGGGCGTGTCCTGTTCGGGTGATCTGGGGCGCATGTCCTACGCGCTTCAGCGTGTCGGGCTTTTTGCTCTTTCAGACGAGGATACGCAGGAAAAGTTCGAAACAGCACTGGATCTGGAGGAAGCCGTTTCCGGGGAGTTTAAGACCTGTGGACCATATCCGGATGTGCCGGGGATACTTGATACATTGTCCTTTGATGAGGAAATGCCCGGAACGGAAGCTTAAATACAGCAAAATTATAGCGAGGATAGAAAATATGCCATTTGAAATACAGGATAAGGACGGTGTCTGGAGTGCACGCCACTCCAATGGACGCTGCGGCGGCCCCAGGGCGCTTCATATTAACGGCACTTCCGTGATGAGCGGAGTGACATGCGTGATAGATGGGCAGGGCGATGATTCCCTTCATTGCCGGAAGACCCGGGTCTATCACAAGGCGGGCCAGTCGATATTTGAATGCGACGGTACATTCAAGGGAGGGCAGACCTATTCCCAGACCTGCAAGTATGCAGGAAACTCTCTGAGAGTCACATGGGATTTGAACTGGCCGAAGAACATTCCGGTAAAGTCTTCCGTGGAAATCGGTTCAGCTGTTCTGGACGGCGAGTGGACTAAGGTGTATGTAGTGAACTCCACGCCAGTTGACGGGCTGCCTTTCCCTGGACTCTGGAAGGCTCTCACTCCCGGGGAAATACTCTTTTTCGATACATTGCCGGCGTCTCTTGTTTTTGAGCGCAGTGACGGTGTGCGGCTGGAATATTCTCTCGGTTTTGATATCTGGCGCTGGAACCACGGTCTTGGAGTCGAAGGGGCCAGCACTCTTACAGTCCAGGTAGGACTTGACAAAGTCAGGTTGACCCGCAGGATAGCCATGACAGACGCAGAGGAAGGCGTGATTCCGGAGGCAAGGGAATACAGGTTCATGGCGACTTTCGCCTGGAGCTGGCCTGGAATGGAAGATATGGACGATGTTGCGGATGCAGTCGAACTTCCCGTTATAAGTTCAGCTCAGGGGTTTGATATGAGCTCTTTTACCGGCGGAGCTGTCAGCCTGGACTATGCAAAACTTCCATGCATTGACAGTGCAAAGCGGGGCGGCGTGCCGTGCCTTGAGACAGCTCAGGCCATTTCAGTTCTCAAGCGCTGCGTGCGGCAGCTTGCCACAGCAAGCGATTCCGGAGTACTGGTGATACGCAATCTTGAGCCGGGATTCTGCACGGAAGGGCGCCATGTTTCAAAGAAGGGCGAGAGACTGCACTGGGATCTGTATGACATACTTACATTTGCCGCCTGGGCAAAGAACTGCCTGGGAGAAGGATGGCGCATCTGCTGTCCACAGAATGATTGGAAGGAGCTTCCTTCTCTTGCCGGACTGTATCTTCCCAACGGATATGTGGCTGAATAATGAAGGACGAGTTTGACAGATATACTCTTTCTGGCTGGTATCCCGGCCACATGTTCAAGGCCAAAAGGCAGCTGAAAGACGCATTGAAGCTGATAGATCTGGCTGTTGAACTTGTGGATGCCCGGGCACCAGTCTCCACAAGGAATCCCCAGCTGGGGGAAATACTTGCCGGCAAACCGTCGCTTATTGTGGCAAACAAGGCGGATCTTGCTTCGCCTGCCGGAAACAATGCCTGGGCAAGATTCTGCAGAGAAAGGGGCATACGCATACATTTTCTGGATGCCCGCCGTCCCGGTTCCATAAAGGAGCTGACATCTCTCTGGCGCCAGTGCGTGCTTGACGACCGGGCTGCAAAGGGGGCGACCCGTCCGCTGCTCAGGCCGGTGCGCATTATAATAGCCGGTGTTCCCAATGTGGGCAAGTCCACTTTGGTCAATCATCTGAACGATCATAATACCGCCCAGGTGGGGGCGCGGCCTGGAGTCACGCGATCAAACCAGTGGATACAGCTTGATAACGGGGTGGAACTGCTTGATACACCGGGAATATTGTGGCCCAGCATAAGGGACAAAAAGCATGAGCTTATGCTTGCGCTTCTTGATATACTGAATAATGATGTGGTATCAACTGAGCTTGTGGCGGATTTCCTGGCCTGGAAGCTGGAAAGCATGAATATTCCCGTTGACTGGAAGGAATACGGGCTGGAATCTGTTCCGGAAGACGGTGATCGGCTGCTTGAGGCAATAGCGGCGAAGAGAGGATATCTTCTTTCCGGTGGAAGACTGGATACGGAGCGGGCAGCATTGTCGTTCATCAGGGATTTCCGCAATAAGAAAATGGGCCGCATAACTTTCGAATGGCCGGGCCGCAGATAGTATAGAAGACTATGTTCTAAAAACTCCTGGCAGTTTCTGTCCGGAGTTTTTTTGCATTTATTTCCAGTTGAATAATTTTTTGCAAAAAAAATAAAATATAGATACAATATATTTCAATAATAGCGTTATATGTATGTTGTTTTCATGAAATCATAAAAGGCAGGTTTATTATGGATTTAAAGAAGATTCTTATCGTTGCTTTGGTGCTTGATGTTGCGTTTCTTGTGGCGGCAGTGTATTTTTATTCCGATTCCAAGGCCCAGGAAGAACTTATGACGGTCCTGACCGAGGAAAGAAATGCTGCTATTGGAAAGATAACATCCCTTGAAGAGGATATCAAGGCTCTCAGGAGCCGCATCGCGCTTCTTGCAAAGTCTTCCGGAGCATCTGACTCTGCTGAGCTGGACAGGATGCGCCGCAACATTGATGAAAAGGATGCGGAAATCAACAGACTTAAGAATACAATATCAAGAAACGCAGACAATGGGACCCGCGATCAGCGCGCCGAAAGACCCGGAGGAAGAGGCGGCAGGCGTGGAAATCCTGAAGAGTTCATGGCAAGGCTCAAGGAGGAAAATCCTGAAAGATACGAGCAGATCATGAACGAAAGGGAGAGGCACCGCCAGGAGATGGAGGCCAGAGTGGAAAAGCGCAACGTATATCTGGAAAAGATCAATCTTGACAAGCTCAGTTCTGACCAGCGCCAGGTTGTAAGCGACTATCAGGCACTTATTAAAGCAAATGAAGAACTTCAGGCAAGCATGCGTGAAGGCGGAAATATGGATAGTTTCCGTGAGGTAATGCGCAACAATATGCGTATGAATGAACTTTCAGGTTCAGTCAGAGACATACTTATTGAGCAGTATGCCGGATCTGGTATGGCGGAAGAGATAAAGAACATAATTGATGCCACATCAAGCGGATTCCGTCCCGGTCGTGGAGGTTTTGGCGGTCCCGGTCGTGGAGGTTTTGGCGGCCAGAGACGCAGCGGACAGTAGTTGTGTAATTGTTTTCAGGCTTTGCGGCCTGTCCCGTGGGGTAATTTTTCTCCTTTGGCACTCTGCGGGGCAGGTCGTTTTTTTATTGTCATGTTGCCTTGCGATCTTCTTTTTATGCAGTTGGCAGTATATTATGACTTTGATGCGGATTGTTATTGCATAATCAATTTTTTAAGGAGGCTGATTCATGGGAAAGACATTTTTGCTGCTGCTTCTGGCTGCTGCTGCATGTACGGCGGGCGTTGTGGAAAAAAGATTGAACTACAGCATATCTGTCCGGGACGATGCCGGGAAAGTTGAGATAGCCGCTGCAGAGGAGTTGAAAAAATATCTGGCCCGCATCTACAGCGCTCCAATAAAATTGAACGGAAGTTCAGATCCAATAGTGTTTCATGTGGGTAATGCTGCTGCGACCGGGGATTTCAAGGTGCCGGACGGGGACGGGGCGCCAGAAGGAATGGCCGTCATGTGTCGTGGACGTCAGGTCTTCCTGTACGGAAAGGACGATGCAGATGCGGCACCATATTCATATCTTGGGGACAACGGGAGCATTCTTTCAGTATTTTATTTTCTGCGTAAATATGCCGGACTGCAAGTATATGCGCCGGAGGAGGATAAAGGTGAAAGCATAGTTGCGAATAAGGCGCTGCAGCTGCCGGAAAGGGACTGTCCTGTCTTTTCCTTCAGAGTGCGGGGAATAGGGCGCAGTTTCCCGGATTACAGTTCCGCGATGATGAATCGCTACGCAAGAAAGCAGCTTTGCAATATACCCCATTGGGCCCACAGCGATTATTACTACCAGTGCATAAACCGATGGAACAAGCGTTTCAAGGACAGACCGGAGCTGTTTGGCATTTATGACGGTGTGCGCTGCAACGAATCCTATCCAAAGCATATTCCCTGTCTTTCCAATCCGGAAGTCAAGAAGATAATCGTAGAGGACATAAAGTCCGGCATTGCCAAAAGGAAGAGGCCTGTTCATACATTGCGCATATTCTGCGATGCTCCTTTCCGTCGCTGCGAATGTGAAAACTGCACGGTGGCCGCCACTAATGAAGATTATTTCTATGGATTTATTATCGATGTCTACAGGGAAGTTGCAAAGACATATCCCGGACTCAATCTGTTTCTGCAGGAAAAATCTCCTTCCCATATACATCCCCCCTCAGAGAAATGGAGCATTGAGGGAGTTGCCGTGGATTTGACGACCGGACTTCCCGGTGTTGTGGATTACAGCAAGAGGCGTGGACTCTATGAAAGCTGGGCGGCCAGAGGAGCCCGTCCCATGGTCAGGATATATCCCAGACTTCCCAAGTGGGACAGCTATCCTATCATAAATCCCCATGCCCAGGCGAATTGCCTGAAGGCGCTGCAGGGAGTCTGCTGGGGACAGCGTGATTCGGACTCAGCCAGACCAGGTGCCCGGTTCAAGCGGCGTACGCCCTATGCCTTTGCCGCTCTTACCAACTATGTTTATACAAATATTCTGCTTGATGTGAACAAATCCGTAGATGAACTGATGGCTGAATTCTGTCGTTTTATGTATCCCGGCGCCTCAGAAGAGATGTTAGCATTCTATGCCTGTATGGAAAAAATATACAATTCCTGCAATGTGAACGAGGATCCGCTTCTTTCCTGCTATGTTCTGGACAAGCTCGCGGAACCGGCTGCCCTGTTGGAAAAGGCAGCCGTCAGATGCACGGATAAGTATTGGATGAAGAAGATGCAGGATGCCTTTGTAGAGTTCATGGGACATTCAAGGCAAATGCTTGAAGAAAATGCGCAGTTTATTGAATTAAGGGACGATGCTGATAAAAGAAGAAAGGCATTCCGGAAAAAATATCCGTCAGACATGGTCCTTGACATAACCGGAAAATGGACAAATGTGGAATTGTGCCCGGTAAATGTGCTTTCCATGAAGTTTCAGGAGACTGATGTAGGGCTGATCGTTCGGAATGGCATGTTTGTGATTAAGCTTGAGGCGAATGAGGCACATATGGATCGCATTGTAAGAAATGCAATGCCCTGCGGCAAAGGAAACGTATGGGCAGATGACAGTTTTGAGATCATGCTGACCCCGGGCGTTACCGGCAGGCCTTATGTGCAGCTGATCGTCAATTCAAACGGGGCATTGCAGGCTTTGCGCTATGATGGAAAGGTCAGACGCGCCTCAAATTACGCCGGAGCGGACAGAATTGCAGTTAAAGCCGCGGAGATTGCCGGCGGCTGGAAGGTGGAGTTGGCAATTCCCATAGAAGTTATGAGGGAGTTTTGCCCCGAGGACCGGGGGGCTATTGGTATATTCAGGACCAACAGGTACAAGCCAGGGGCTGATGGTAAGGTAAACTATCCGACAGTCTCCGCCTTTACGGATTCCCTGCCCCAGGGAAACTATCACAATCAGTCAGTCTATCGTGCATTCACATTTAAGGCGGAATAAGGCTGTTCCTGTGGCAATAAAACTCTTCTTGCCTGTGGTTAAGATGCAGGAATGAATTATATTACCTGGAATTTGGATTTTACAGGTCAAATAAACAATAGAGGTATTGAAATGGCAGACATTATCAGCATGGGCCCCGACGGCCTGAAAGTAGGAAACAACCCCATAATCCCCTTTATCGAAGGTGATGGAACCGGGCCGGACATCTGGCGCGCTACTCAGCATGTGGTGGATGCAGCCGTGGAAAAGGCATACGGCGGCCAGCGCAAGATCGAATGGAAGGAAGTTCTTGCCGGTGAAAAGGCGTTCAATCAGACAGGTGAATGGCTGCCCGAAGAGACACTTGAGGCATTCAAGAAGTATCTTGTCGGCATCAAGGGACCCCTGACCACTCCTATCGGAGGCGGCATGCGCAGTTTGAACGTGGCGATACGCCAGCAGTGCGACCTTTATGTGTGCCTTCGCCCCGTGCGCTGGTTTGAAGGAGTTCCTTCACCCGTCAAGCATCCTGAGCTGGTTGATATGGTCATTTTCCGTGAAAACACGGAAGACATTTATGCCGGCATTGAGTTCGTTTCCGGTAGTGAGGAGGCAGTAAAGCTGGCAGGTTTTGTAAAGGAATCCTTCCCCAAGCTGTATTCCAAGATTCGTTTTCCTGAAACAAGCGGCTTTGGATTGAAGCCCGTTTCAAAGGAGGGCACCCAGCGCCTTGTCCGTGCTGCCATCAAGTATGCCATAGATAATGACCGTGACTCAGTAACTCTGGTCCACAAGGGCAATATCATGAAATATACGGAAGGTGCTTTCCGTGACTGGGGATACCAGTGCGCACGAGAGGAGTTCGGCGCTGAAGTCATCGATAACGGACCTTGGTGCAGGATGAAGAATCCTGTCAATGGAAAGGAGATCATCATCAAAGATTGCATTGCCGATGCATTCCTGCAGCAGATACTTACACGCCCGGCTGAATACAGCGTCATAGCCACCCTCAACCTGAATGGTGACTACATTTCAGACGCACTGGCCGCATGCGTGGGAGGAATAGGCATTGCCCCCGGTGCAAACATCAACTACACTACAGGATGTGCTGTGTTTGAGGCCACTCATGGAACTGCACCCAAATACGCCAATCAGGACAAGGTGAATCCGGGAAGCCTTATTCTCTCAGCTGAGATGATGCTTCGTTTCATGGGATGGAAAGAGGCTGCGGACGCGATTATCCGCGGAATCGAGAAGACCATTTCCGACAAGACCGTGACATACGATTTCGAGCGTCTTATGGAAGGTGCGACTAAAGTCAGCTGCTCGGAATTCGGCAAGCTGATCGCTCAGAACATGTAATGTATTGCGGAACTGGGCCGCATTTAATAATCAGGAAGGTGAATGTATGGGAAACAAGCGGGTTCTGGTTACTGGCGGAGGCGGATTTCTCGGGTCTTATCTTTGTGAAAAGTTGCTTGAAGCCGGAAATGAAGTCATTTGCGTGGACAATCTTTTCACGGGGAACAAGAGAAACATATTCCATCTGATGGAGAATCCCCGTTTTGAGTTCATGCGCCATGATGTGACTTTCCCGCTTTATGTGGAAGTGGACGAGATCTACAATCTGGCATGCCCGGCTTCCCCCATACATTATCAGAAAAATCCTGTCCAGACGGTTAAGACCTGCGTTCACGGCGCGATCAATATGCTTGGCCTTGCGAAGCGTGTCGGCGCAAAGATACTGCAGACATCCACATCTGAAGTTTACGGTGATCCTTCCGTGCATCCTCAGGTGGAGGAATACTGGGGCAATGTGAATCCGGTCGGAATACGCTCCTGCTATGACGAGGGCAAGCGCTGCGCTGAAACGTTATTCCATGCCTATTGGCTGCAGAATAAGCTGCCGATAAAGATAGTACGCATATTCAACACCTATGGTCCCCGCATGCATCCCAACGACGGGCGTGTGGTAAGCAATTTCATACTGCAGGCTCTTCAGGACCAGGATATAACAATCTACGGTGAAGGCAGCCAGACACGCAGCTTCTGCTACAGGGATGATCTTGTGGAAGCCATAATGCGGATGATGGCAACAGGCAATGATGTCATCGGCCCGGTGAATATAGGCAATCCTGGTGAGTTCACGATACTCCAACTTGCCGAGATGGTCATTGAACTTACAGGCTCGAAGTCAAGGATAGTGCGCTGCCCTCTGCCTGCTGACGATCCGAAGCAGCGCAAACCTGATATCAGCAAGGCAAAGAAGCTTCTTGACTGGGAACCCAGCACTCCGCTGCGTGAAGGACTCGTCAGGACAATAGAGTATTTTGACAGGCTCCTCAAGGATGATCCGGAATATTGCAAACATTAATCAGGAGAAGCGATGCTTGAGGTAACCAATTTCAGAGATGGAGCGGTCCTTGACCGTAATTGGGGCAGAGAGACTGAGCAGGGACTGGAAATTGAGATACAGGGACTGGCGTCTTCTCAGGCGGATGTTCTGATTAATGGAGTACCCGCAAAAAAATGCGACAGAAACTTCAGCGGAAAGGTCGTTCTGGATAAGAAACTGAATGAAATAGTCGTGGAGGCGGACGATGCATTCGGTGTGCGTACCCAGAAGATAACTCTCGCATACGATAAAAAGTCATTCAAGCGCTACAATTTCTTCATTGATGACTGTTCGTTCTTTCTTATGCATCTTGCCAAGGACAGGCCCCGTTCAATTTTCGACGAGCTTTTCCTGGGTGGACTTAAGAAGATACATGATGCCTACGGAACACTGTTCACGCTGAATCTGTTCTTTCATGACGACCATCATGACTTCAGCATTTCCGACATGCCGGACTGCTATAAGTCCGAGTTTGCGGACAATGCTGATTGGCTGAAGATGGCATTCCATGCCAAGAGCGAGTTCCCGGACAGGCCGTATCAGAGTGCTGATGCAGCAACTCTTGCCGCAGATTATGATCTGATCCGTGACGAGATACTGCGCTTTGCCGGGGAAAAGAGCTTAATATTCCCGCTGGTGTTCCACTGGGCAATGACAAATCCCGAGAACTTCCATGTGCTTCAGGAGCGCGGTATGTATCTGCTGTGCGGTCCATTTGTAGGCGGCATTTCCCATATCGGTGAAAAGCATAACTGGAGAGTCACGGATATTGGCTATCATTATGAAAAGGACATCTGCGAGTATATAGACGGCAGGCATCTTTTCTATGACCGTCGCTTTAAGATGTTCCTTATGAATAATCTTCTGTGCTGTAACTATGACAGCGTGGAGGCCATACAGGGCAAGTTTGCTTCATTGGATAAGGGACTGCCAATGGATACTATCAACATGATGACTCATGAGCAGTACACTTATCCTGATTATTTCAATTATATCCCGGATCATCTGGAGCGCATCGCCTGCGCCTGCCGTTGTGCCACTGAGGCAGGATATGCTCCGGTGTATTTTGCCGATGGTATGTTCGGCAATAATGCCTGGAAATAATAGATATCATTATCTCATAAAACAGAAAGACCGGCATTTCCTTGAAAGGAAGCCGGTCTTTCTGTTTTTTGGGATTATCTCTGTCAGCTGAACAGCTTGTTTATTTCATTCACGGTTTCATCGGCAAGCTTGTAGCCGGCATCATGGCCGCACTGGCCGTTGATTATAAGGCCGCCGTAGCCACCGAACTTTTCCGCTTCGGGGCTGGGAAGATATCCGGCAGGGCGTGAAGCTCCGGCGGAGTGCTGCACCAGAAATGTCTGTTTGGCTTTGCTGCGTGCCTTGATGTTCTGCCCGAAGTACAGATACAGTTCAAAGGGGTTGTTTGCAATGGCAATGTCTCCCAGGCGTATCACATTCATCTGGAATGTAAGATTGGGGTCGGCGTCCTGGTCTTCATAGCGCCTGATGACTGCCTGTTCGTTCTTAATGAGGACGAAATGGTGCAGTTTGCTGTCATAGGGGCCGGGACCGTCCAGTTTTTCGTTGGCATGGACTTCGTCACAGAATGCCTTGAATGCCTCCTGTTCGGGCATGATATCCTCCAGCCTCTTGAGTTCGGCCCTGGCGTTCATGTAGTCCTCGTAG
Source organism: Lentisphaeria bacterium (assembly GCA_045606125.1). GTDB lineage: Bacteria > Verrucomicrobiota > Lentisphaeria > Oligosphaerales > Oligosphaeraceae > RGIG3456. The sequence continues at coordinate 12,120 of JAZURH010000192.1, forward strand.
GATGCGCGTCTGCGGGGCAGGGTGACTGTGACTATGCTTTGCTTGAGTTCGGGAGTGAACTCTGCTGGCCAGGTCGTTGCGTTCTTTACTGCGTGAAGAAGGCGTCCTGCGAGAACGGGAAGTCCGTCTTCATGCCAGAAATCAGGTTCTGTGGTATAGTGCCTTACCAGATCTCTGGGTGACTGGCATCCGGCCGGGCTTATCTGGTAGATCATGCGGAAATCTTCGCCGTATTCCTTCTTCAGCAGTTCTCTGGTTGCACCGGCAAAGTCTGCTGACACCTTGTATGTGGATTCCATGCACTGGGAGGGGCATGCCACATTGAGCAGAAGCCCTGTGCGCTTTCCGTTTTCATCGCATGTGAAGAGCATTTCCACGCCGGTGTCCTCCCCGGCTTCCATTCCGATGAAGTCCGGGCGTGTGGTGTCACCATACATTTCAGCCTTGCCGTTGCTGTATACTGCGCGGCGGCAATGTCCTATGCGGGCGTTGCCAAAGCCGCGTATGATGCCTCCCGGTTTCCTGGATCGCCATGCTTCAACGAAGGCACTTGCCATAATGGGGGCGGCAAATGCGACATATTCATCGGCAGTAAGGATATCTTCCCTGATAGTGGGCTTGTATATCCCGTTGACGGGCGTCATCTTGGTGGATGGGCCGGAATGTGTATGGATTGCATGGAAGAAGATTTTTTCAGGAGCGATCTCTGGTTCAAGTTCATGGACCAGATTGCAGACATGTCTGTGGAATGCCTGGTCCACGCCCACATTGTCGTATGATGCTTCAAGGAAGTATTCATCGCCGGACTGGAAAGCGACAGCGACTATTTTCAGACGACTCTCGATTTCATGGGTAAGGCGCTCGTAGTATTGTCCGTTCAGTGGGATGAGTTTGTCAGTTACCGGTGTGATATCTGCTTCGCACCAGCCGATGTTGAGTTTTTCTGCCATTGTCTGATCCTTTTGGGTTTTTGAATTGATATTTCAACTTTTAAAGTCAGAAAACTGTCGACTGCCGGAGTTTTTCAAAGTCCGGCAAGTATCCTGTCTACTGCGACTGCGAAGCCGCATTCATTGTTTGACGGCACGAAGTCCGTTGCCGCCTTTTTAGCCTTTGCCGTGGCGTTTGCCACTACGAAGCTGCGTCCAGTGAATCCCAGCATTTCCACATCATTATCTCCGTCTCCAACGGATACTGTGTCTTCCGGATTGCACCCCAGATGCCGGCACAGGCTTTCTATGCCGGCGGCCTTGGATATTCCTTCCGCTGTAATGACAAATATGCCCTGTTCCGTGAATACTGAACTGAAGCGCATATTTGCCGGTGCGGATTCCAGCAGTTTTGCCGCAGCGGCTTCAAGTTCATCGCATCTTTCCTGAGCGAACACGACCAGTTTTACATAGTCGTCAAGCTTATCCATTATGGCCTGTTCCGGGATCACATCAGTCATTTCAGAATGGGCCACCAGCTGTTCATTCAGATGCCCCGTCATGTTTGCTGCGTGGTATTCCTTGCCGGAGCTGAGTATTGGTATGAAGCCGGCGTCTCTTAGACCGCAGTAGAAATACTCAAGGCAGTCCCTGCCTACGGGATGCCTTGAAAGAACCACTTCACCCTCCGGCTTTATCACTACGGCGCCGTTATCTACAATCTGGGGGGATTTAAGCCCCAGGGGTTCCGTCATGGTGCGCAGAGACGGCCAGTATCTTCCTGTTGCGAAGACAAAGTCCATGCCGGCATCAAGAATGCGGCGGACCGCCTGCAGGTTCTGTTCCGGTATGCGCTTGTCTGATGTTACAAAGGTCTCGTCTATGTCGGATATTATCACGCGGCATTTGCCGCTGTACGTTGATTCTCGCATGGCATTCTCCTTGAAAAACTTTTCAACTTATGAATATACTCAGTGGAAATGGTTCTTCAACTTCCTTTGCATGTAATCTTGTATCGGCAAGTTATAAAAAGTATGCCGGGAACTATTGCTTTTGAGAGTTGAATTGTATAGTAAAATAAGAAAACTGCAGAAGGATTCCATGATTTTTAAATAGGAATGAAAAATGAATATCATAATTGAAAAAAATGATTGGACTCTCGTTCAGAATGCCATTGATCAGGTATCTGAATCAGGCGGAGGTTGTGTCACGGTCGCATGCAGGGTCACGGATGCACATACGATTTTCATGAAAAGTAATGTGAGACTTCATCTGGAAAACGGGTGCGGCATAGCAGGATCGGCAGACTACAATGACTATTATGATTTCAGGCCTCCGGAGTTGGGTGGACTTGCTCCGGAAAAGAGCAACTGCGCTCTGGTCGTCGCATTGAAGCAGAGCGGTGTGTCCATTACAGGCGCAGGTACTCTTGAATGTCCCGGACCGGCTTTCTATGATACAAGCAATGGAAATTTCTGGGGCAGGTTCTATGCAAAACCTCCGACGCCCAGGCCCCGTATTCTTCATTTTGTCGATTGCAGCGATGTGCTCCTTTCCGACTCACTATACTTGAACTCACCTTCATGGACGATATGGCTGAGCGGTTGTGTGAGAGTCACGGTTCGGGGAATCAGGATAGACGGCGACCAGAAGATGATAAACAATGATGGAATTGATATAGATTCCTGCAAGGATGTCTCAATTTCCGATTGCATGATACGCACCGCTGATGACTGCCTTGTAATACGCGCCATGTCCCGCGGGGATGAATGCAGGGATCTGGTATGTGAGAATGTCACGGTTACAAATTGCGTTCTTGACAGTGCCTGCCAGGGAATACGCATAGGATGCCCGTCAGACTGTGTAATCAGAAACTGCCGCATTTCCAATCTTGTCATCAACTGCCCGGGCAACGGCATTGTAATAAATAACCCGAAACGTTATCTGCGTCCGGGATGCACGGGAAACATGGATTTGAGCAATATGGCCTTCAGCAATATTACCATCAAGGCCGGAGGCAAGCCCATTGGACTGGATGTGGAGGAAGGCATCAGACTCAAGGGCATAAGGAATATTGTGTTTGAAAACATGCTCATGGAAGCTCCTCTGCCGTGCATATTGACCGGTTCTTCTGAAACCATGCCCGAGGATATTGTCATACGCAATGCCAAGTGGACTCAGACCGCACCCTGCGAGGATATGATAATTGTCCGCAAATGCCGCCGTTTCAAGCTGGAAAATTTTGAAATGGACAATCCCGGAAAATTGTAGGGAAATTGACTGCGGAAGTTGGGACTTATGGTAGCTTTGGCTTGCATAAGTCCCCTTTTTTTCAGCTCCCGATGTATTTTAATCTGTCAGTATTTCATCGAATATTCTTGAGGAACAGATTTTGAATAAACCGCTGCGGTCAAATTTGCTTTTATCCGCCAGCAGGTAATTCTGTGGAGAGCGGGCCAGCACCTTCATAAGCAGGCCGGCGTGATGTTCATGGTTTGTAGTGACCTTTTCATCCGATATACCGTAACTTGAAATAAATGCCTTTGAGACTTCCAGGTATTCCAGTTCCCGCAGGGTGGCCTGCCCGAGAAAGGAGTTAAGCTGTATATCAAAGCTTCCTCCCAGCCCTATCAGGACATAATGGGATGGAAATCTGTGGAAATCCTGAATGATCGCAACAGAGTTTGTGATAATCGTCAAATTGGAAAAGGTTGATGTTTCCAGGCGTTTTGCAAGATAGGAAACAGTAGTGGAGGAATCAAGGAACAGTATGTCATTTTCCGCAATGCGGCTAATGGCCTGGGCGGCGATTATTTCCTTTCTGCTGCGGTTCCTGTCTATGCGCTCCTGAAATGGAGAACTGTACGAATGTTTCTGCAAGGTCCCACGTTCATGCAAGGCAATGCCACCGTGTACTTTTTTTATTATGTCCCTTGAGGCAAGGTCGGCTATGTCCCTGTACATGGTGGCCTTGGATACACCGAAGTGGGATGTCAATTCCTGAATGGAACAATATTTCTTCTGCTTCAGAAAATCTATTATCTCGTAAGTGCGCAAACTTTTCATGGAAACGTAACTCCGCATTTATGGATTTTCCGGTGAAAATAAACCATGAAATGAGAAAAACAAAGAGAAAAATCAAAAAAATGATAAAAATTGATAAATTATCATATGTTCTCAAAAATAATTCAAATTTTCTCATGGGGAAACCTTGTTTTCCAGTATTTTTCAAGGTATATTTTTTGCAGTTAAAAGTAGTGAGGTGAAGTAATATGGGAACGATAGATTTTGTTGCGCTTGGCTGCTGCAGCAATGATTATCTGGCCATTCTGCCTGAGATACCTCTGGATGGAAAAGTGCAGATATTAAGTCATATAGTGCAGGGCGGAGGGCCTGCCGCAACTGCGGCGGTGGCAGCTGCCAGGCTGGGCATGAATGCCGGATTCATAGGCGTTGCAGGAGATGATGAGCATGGTCTGCGCATAATCCGTGAGTTGGAGCAGGAGAGAATATGCACCGCTGGAATGCAGATCCGCAAAGGGTGTTCCTCTACCTTCGCCTACTGTTGGATTGAACAGGACACGGGCAAGAGGAGCATTGCGTGGAGCCGCGGTGACGGTGAAGAACTTTCAGCGGATGAAATAGATCCTGAATCGATTAGTCATGCAAGGGTACTTCATCTTGACGGGCATAATATCCGTGGGGCTCTGGCAGCCGCTGAAATTGCCCGCAGGAACGGAGTAAAGGTCAGTCTTGACGCAGGGACTCCCCGTCCCGGCATGGAGGAATTACTGCCTTATGTGGACTTGCTCATTGCGTCTGAGGATTTTGCCCGCCGCTTTACGGGAGAGGAGGATCTGGAGAGGGCGCTGTTTAAACTCGGAGAGAACGGATCTGAAGTGACCGGTGTCACTATGGGCTGCAAGGGATCCATCGCTCTGGAGAACGGCAGTCTTGTGCATTGCCCCGCATTTGACATCAGGGCAGTGGATACTACGGGTGCCGGGGATGTTTACCACGGCGCGTTTGCTGTTCGTTACAGTGAAACCGGGGACCTGCGCACCAGCATGCGTTTTGCTTCCGCAGTTTCTGCCCTGAAATGTCTGAAGCCCGGTGGAAGGACAGGTATTCCGTCCCGTTTGGAAGTGGAGTCATTTCTTGCTGGACATTGAGAAGAACGATTTTAAGCAGTGCGTTATATTGAGAGGGTAACTATGAAGAACGATCTTTTGATACATCTTGATCCTGTCCAGGGATACAACAATGTGTTCGAGCTTGGTGAATACAATATGAAGCTTACCCGCTTCGGTATAGTCAGGCTTGAAAAAGATAGGGTCTATGAAGGGGATACCGGTGAGTTTGAAGTGGCGTTTGTCACTCTTGGCGGCATATTCTCTGCTGAAGGCGAAGGCTGGAAATTCGATGTGGTCGGCGGGCGTAAAAATGTATTTGACGGCAAGCCCCATGCGCTGTATCTGCCGCGCCATACATCATACAGATTCAAGGCTCTTACGGACTGCGATTTTGCTGTCAATGAATCACCGGCAAGCCGTGATACCGCAAGGCCTTCCCTTCTTCTGCCTGAAAACATGAAGGAACTGACAATAGGCAGGGATAATTTCAAGCGCCTGGCGACAGTGATTCTGGATGAAACATTTGATTCTGAACATTTCTATATTGGCGAGGGAATGATCCCTTCAGGCAACTGGTCCGGCTATCCGCCCCACCGTCATGACTATGACAATCTGCCGGAAGAGATAGACATGGAGGAGACCTATTTCTACAGGTTCGACCCGCCCCAGGGCTTCGGCATTCAGAAAGTATATAATCCGGACGGCTCTATCGATGAAACATATACGGTCAAGTACAATGATACGGTTGCCATTGCAGAAGGATATCATCCGCTTTGCGGCGCTCCCGGATATGAAATGTACTATCTGTGGACAATGTGCGGCGCGGTCAATCGTGGATTGATCTCCGCAAAGGATCCTGAACACGCTTGGGTGAAGTAAGATGTCACCTGATAAAGATATTCTTCTCGGCATAGATTTCGGCACCGGAGGATGCAAGGTCACGGCAATTGATTTTGCAGGAACGCTGTTGGGTGAAGCTTCTGTGGAGTACAGGACGGAGTTTCTCCATCCCGGCTGGGCTGAACAGGATCCGGCTGACTGGTACGAGGCAATGTGCCAGGCGCTGCGGAAGCTGCGTGTGAATGGTGTTGACCTGGGGCGCGTGCTGTCCATCAGCTTTGACGGATCGACCCATAATGCAGTGCTTCTGGACGATCGCATGCGCCCAGTCCGCAAAACAATCATGTGGACTGACCAGCGCAGCGTGGAGGAATGTGAATATCTGCGTAAAAAACATGGGGACATGATATTCCGGACCGCATATCAGCAGGCCGCCCCCACATGGACGCTGCCCCAGCTGCGCTGGGTGAACACCCATGAACCAGACATTCTTAAAAAGACGGCAAAGATCCTGTTTGTCAAAGACTATGTGCGTTATCTTGTGACAGGAAATGCCGTCACCGATTACATAGAGGCTCAGGGAACACTTTTCTTTGACATGGAAAAATGCGCCTGGTCGGAGGAATTGGCGTCGCTTGCCGGAGTCCGCTCCGAACAGCTGCCGGAACTGGTAAAGCCTGCGGACATTGTGGGGCGTGTTACACCAATCGCCTCCGAAGATACTGGTCTGCCGGTGGGAACTATAGTCGTATGCGGCACATCTGATTCAGCCGTTGAGGATTATGGAGCCGGCGCCATAGAACCAGGTGACTGCATTGTGAAGCTGGCGACCGCCGGCAATGTGAACATTATGACAGCGGAGCCCCGTCCTTCGCCTGTGACTTTGACATATTCCCATGTTGTGGAGGGGATGTGGTACAGCGTATCTGCAACAAATGCGGCGGCATTGTGTCAGCGCTGGATGCGCGACAACCTGTGTCAGGCGGAAAAACAGGAAGCGGAATGGTCCGGAGTCAACGCATTCCACCTGATGGAGCAGCTGGCTGAGCAATCGGTTCCCGGCGCCGGTGGAGTGATCTTTCACCCATATTTGCAGGGAGAGCGTTCCCCGTACTGGGATGCAGGACTGCGCAGCAGTTTCACCGGTATTTCCATCAGCAGCACTAAGGGTGACATGATACGTGCAATGTTTGAGGGAGTCGCTTATTCTCTGCGGGATTGTTATCGCTCCCTGGAGCAGATGGGGTTGTCCGTGAATCGTATTTTCCTTATTGGAGGCGGTGCCAGAAACCGTCTTTGGAGCGAAATAGTATGCAATGTGTTTGACCTGCCGCTGCAGATTCCCCGTCCCGGGGATGCTTCATTCGGCGCCGCATTGCTTGCCGGCACAGGCGCCGGTGTATTTCCTGACTGCCGTTCAGCTGTGAAGGCCTGTCTTCATTTTGATCGGGCATTGGAGCCGGATGCGGAGCTTGCTTCATTCTATCGTGAAGAGTTCCGGACTTACTGCCGGATTCATGATGCTCTGGCGCCGATTTATGCAAAAAGAAATAATTGATATTCGGAGGATGAAATGTTTGTAAAGCAGAGCAGTTACATGTACGAGATGATCCGTACTGAATTGACGGATGTTCTCGGCGAAGAATATGTGGGCGTGCAGGATGCCGACAGGTTCGGTCATTCAGTGGACTACTACTGGATTCCGGAAATGTGGCATGACAGGGGAATGGAAACGCCTAAACCGGATTTCGTCTGCCATCCTTCCACCACGGAAGAAGTTGCGAAGATAGTGAAGATCGCGAATCAGTATAAAATACCTGTGGTGCCATGGGGGGGCGGTTCCGGTTCCCAGGGAGGCGCATTACCGGTCTACGGCGGAATCGTGGTTGATATGAAACGCATGAACAAGTGCTACGGAGTGGACAAGGAATCACTTACGGTAAGCTGCCAGACAGGCATTATAGCTCAGCATCTGGAATGGAATTGCAACAAGGAAGGATATTCCACCATGCACTTGCCCGCATCCATTTCCTGTGCTACAATAGGCGGTTTCCTGGCCCATCGGGGAACGGGTGTGCTTTCCACAAAATATGGTAAGATCGAAGACATGGTCATGTCTCTGGAAGTCGTCACCCCGACAGGCGAGATCATCCGTACTCTGCCGGTGCCGCGCCACGCATCCGGTCCTGATCTGACCATGTTGTATCTTGGCAGTGAGGGTACAATGGGCATTATCACGGAGGTGACGCTAAAAGTCCATCCCCAGCCGGAGGCAAGGGAGTTCCGTGCATATATCTTCAAGGATTTCCACACTGCGATGAGTGCCGGTGCTGAATTGATGCGCAGCCGCCTGCAGCCATGCGCCATCAGACTGTACGATGAAACGGAAACAAAGACCCATGTTCGCAAAGTGTTCGGCATTGATTTGGAGCAGGGCGCATATCTGGTGTTCGGTTTTGACGGGCGCAAGGACATTGTGGAATGCCAGATGCGCTATGCCCGGGAAATCATGGAGGACAAATATCATGGCCAGGATCTTGGCAGCAAGGGCGGAGATCTCTGGTGGGAGAATAAATATAAGTTCTTTTATCCGCCCTATGTTTTCCATATCCCCCAGGCATACGGCACTCTTGATACAGTGGCGACCTTTGCCAATATTGAGAATGTCTATTACGCCATGAAGAAGGCCGTGACTGAAAACTTCCCCAATGTTCGTTTCATAGGTCATTTTTCTCATTGGTACGAATGGGGTTGCATGCTGTATGCCCGTTTTATCTTTGAGAAGGAGGCAGTTCCCGAGGATCCACGGGAAGCCGTAGCTCTTTACAATCGTGTCTGGGACCTGGCTATACGCGCAGCCATAGCCAATGGCGGTGTCATCAACGAACATCATGGCGTGGGACTCAAGCTGGGGCGCTATATGAAGGACCTCTACGGACCAGCCATGAATGTGCTTGAAGGTATAAAGGAGAAAATGGACCCGAACAATATAATGAACCCGGGGAAAATGGGCTTGAAAGGAGTTTGACAATGAATATAGATAATTTTTCTGATGCAATCAGTTATTGCCGTTTCTGTTTCATGTGCCGTCATCTTTCCCCTGTGGGGAATGTGACTTTCACAGAGGCTGACACGCCCCGGGTCCGTGCTTCCATGATCTACGGCGCTACAATGTATCCTGAAAAGTTCACTAACGCTGATCTGATACGCACCATGTACCGTTCCGATCTCAGCGGCTGCTGCCGCAGGAATTGTGTGCATCATTTTGATGAAGTAGGTCTGAATCTGGCGTATCGTGCCGATATCGTGGATATGGATGCAGTGCCGGAAAATGTCCGTCGGATCGCAGATGAACTCAAGGCATGTCCGGATTGGCAGCTGTCAGGTGAAGGCAATGTTCTTTATGTTGCTGATCAGTATTCCATTGATTCCGGTGCGGCTGCGGCGTTCGGCAAACTGACATCCGGTTTCAGGACGGTCAGTGGAGGCTGCTGCGGCAAAGGACTGTGGGTGCTTGGATTCCGCGAGGAGGCGAAAATACTGGCGGAGAAGTTTGCGGCTGTGCTGAACGGTGCGTCAGTTGAAACGATAGTCGTAAGCCACCCCGGCATTTATGACATGCTTGTGAATACCTTTGTGGAACTCGGCATAAAGCTTGATGCAAAGGTTATGCATTCCAGCGAGTATCTTGCCGGAGTCAAGGTGAAGCCCCTTGGGGAAGTCTATTATTTGGAAAGCGATTATCTGCGTAATTACAATGATGACTACGCGTTTCCCCGGAATATCCTGATTTCCAATGGCGCAGTTTTAAAGCCATTCGGCACCAACGATGAGGAATCCTACAGCTGCGGGGAAGGCGCTCTTGTGCTTGACAGGATAGAGCCGTCGTTAGTTGAAAAACTGGCGAAATATGTGGAAGCCCGTGCCGATCATCTGGAATCCGATGTGATAGTAACGGCGTCGCCCTATACGAAAATCCAACTCTCAAAATACACTTCCCTCAATGTAAAGACTGTGGAAGAAGTGCTGGCGGAATCATTGTAAGGAGTTGTTCTCATGGCATTGGTCACAATGAAAGAAATGCTTACCGATGCCCGGAAAGATAAACGGGCCATAGGTGCATTCAATGTGGGAAATTATGAAACTGCCCTGGCTGTGTTCAAGGCTGCAGAGGCGGAACAGTCGCCTGTGATCATTCAGGTGTACGACCGTTTGTTCACTACGGAGAAGGCTTCGGACATAGCCGGTACCCTGATACGCCTTGCAATGCGTTCAAGCCAGCCCATCGCACTGCATTTGGATCATGGAAGCTGCCTTGAACATGTGGTTAAGGCCATTCAGGCAGGGTATACTTCCGTGATGTATGACGGTTCCCGGCTGCCGCTGGAGGAAAATATCGCAATGACAAAAAACGCATCTGCCCTTGCTCATGCAGCAGGGTGTTCAGTTGAAGGAGAGATAGGGCATGTAGCCATGGGGGACGAGACCTCTTTGACCCCGGTGGAGGAAGCCGTTGCATTTGCCTCAGAAACTGGAGTCGATGCGCTTGCTGTTTCCATTGGAACTGCTCACGGATATTACAAGGCCGAACCCAAACTGGATATTGCCCGCTGCAGGGCCATAGCAGACGCCCTGCCTGATGTTCCGCTGGTGCTTCATGGCGGCTCCGGCACTCCGCTGGATGCGGTGCGTGAATCCATTGAAAACGGAATTGCCAAGATCAACATAGCCACGGAATATCTGGATACATATCTTAAAAGTTCCCATGCTGAACTGGAAAAACTTTCTGGAAGGTTTCTGCCGGTAGACAAGTTCTTTGATCCGGTTGTTGACGCCTGCGCTGCACATGCCGCGCGTCTGATCCGTTTCTTTGCCGGAAAATAATGATTGGAGAAATGCAAAAATGAAAGTACAAAAAGTATCAGATTATCAGACAATGAGTGTCGCGGGCGCGGATATTATCTACAATGCCGTGGTATCTGCCCTTAAGCAGGGCAGGCATTTCAATCTTGGACTGGCGACGGGCAATACAATGATAGAATTGTATCGTATCCTTGCGGAAAGGTTAAATGCCGACGGCATAGATCTTTCCGGACTGCAGACATGGAATTTGGACGAATATGCGTCTGATTCCTCACATGCCGTACCGCATGACCATCCCCTGAGCTATTGGAAATATATGCATGAAAACCTTTTCAACCGTTTTGCAACGGAGCGTAACTTTGCTGACTGGCAAGCTCATTTCCCTGATCCGGCGGATCCTGAAAAGTTTGACCGCGAACTGGCTGCGTCCGGCGGGCTTGACCTGCAGTTGTTGGGAATCGGTTTCAACGGGCATATTGCCTTCAACGAGCCTATGATGGAATCAGAAATATCTGCGGCTGATTACGGAGCACTGCCCACAAGGGTGCTGCCTCTTGCTGAGGCAACTATAGCTCAGAATACAAGATTGACTGCAGGTGGAGACAGTTCTCTAATGCCCCGTTATGCGGCGACAATGGGCATGAAGCAGATCCTGATGTCCAGGCAGGAATTGCTTCTTGCCTGCTTTACAGAGCAGCAGGCCCCTCTTTCCTGTATGATAAAGGGAGGACGGGCCACACCAGAACTGCCCGCATCATACCTGCTGGAGCATCCTGACTTCACTCTGATTTATACGGCGGATAAAATTGATTTGGATTCCGTACTATGAGAAAGACAATCACAAACTGCAGAATAATATCTCCAGGAGTAGACATTTCCTCCGGGCAGATCGTTATTGAAGACGGCCGCATTGTATACGCTGGCGTTCCAGTGCCCGAAAATATGGCGGACAGTGAAATCATAGATGCGGGAAATGCTATTGCCGCGCCCGGATTTATCGATATTCATTTTCACGGCAGATCAAATTATGATTTCTGCGATTGTTCCGAAGAGGCGTTTTCTGTTATCGGCAGGGGAAAACTTGAAGACGGAGTGACTGGATTCCTGGCTACTTCATTAAGCGTTTCCATAGAGGACTTGCGTGTTTTTTGCCGGCAGGCGGAGCATTACAGGAAAACGATGAAAGACGGGGCAACGCTTCTCGGAATCCATTTGGAAGGACCGTTTTTCAATCCAGCATGTGCTGGTGCTCAAAATCCGGCTTTTTTGAAAAATCCGGATATTTCCATCGTGGATGAACTTAACAGCATTTCCCCAGTGCTGAAAGTTTCTTATTCTCCTGAATTGCCAGGTGCATTGGAGTTCACCGCTGCACTTGCGGAGCGCGGCATCATGCCCTCCGGCGGGCATACTGAGGCCGATTACGAGTGCTTTGAACGGCATCGCGCGGCTGGCATGAAGCATCTGACTCATTTCTGCAATGTCATGACACCCGTACATCATCTCCGCTTTGGCATGGTCGGTGCGGGCCTGATGGACGAGGATGTGTATGTGGAGATGATTTGTGACGGAGTCCATCTTTGCGATCAGATGATTGCTTTGATAGCCAGAATGAAGGGACCGGAGCGCATGATGCTTATCACTGATTCTATGAGGGCAGGGGCCATGCCGGATGGTGAATATACTCTTGGTGGTCTGCCGGTAGTTGTCAAAAACGGTTGTGCAAGATTGCTGACCGGTCCAGTGGCAGGCAGTACGCTGCGTTACCACAACGGCCTCAAACGGCTGCTGCGGGTTACTGGTATGCCCCTGTCTGAGGCCATCAGGACCACAAGTCTCAATCAGGTTGAAAGTCTGGGGATAAAAGACCGTGGAAAACTTGAAAAGGGTTTTATTGCAGATATTGTTCTTTTGGATCAGGAATTGGATGTGGTCATGACGATTTGCGATGGTAATGTGAAATGGTCGTCGTCAAGATAATCATAATAAGGAGTTTTTAAATGAGCAGTAAAGAAATCGGGACATTGATCCGCTGTGACAGCATTGATGAACGCAGGATTGCATACTATCATGATATTGGTCTGAACTGCATTCAGATTGCCGGTGTCTATGAGCCCTGGCTGGCACCCACGCCTGAGGCGCAGAAGGCATCAGACGATTTGTTTGCGCTGTTCCGCAAATATGATATAACCGTGCCGACCATGTTTTTCTCTTATCCAAATCAGTTCAGCGGGGCATTTGGTCTTGTTCCTGAAGAGGTCCGTGCCGAGCGCATGCTGCTTTCATGCCGCATGTTGAACTGGGGAAAGAGGTATGGCATCAAATATTTTGCCTGTCATGTTGGGTTCCTTCCTGAGGAACGCGGTGATTTTTACAAAAAGTTTATTGCCGATCTTAAGCTGCTTGCCAAGTTTGCAGCGGCCAATGATCAGGTCTTTATGTTTGAGACAGGGACAGAAACGGTTGCTGGACTCAAACAGGTCTTGAAAGATATCGACGAACCCAATGTGGGTATTAATTTCGATCCGGCAAACCTGTTGTATTACAATATGGACGACCCTGCAAAATTGGTGGATGAACTTGCCGGGTACATCTATGTGGTCCATTGCAAGGATGCCAATCCTCCTGAAGAAGGCGAGAAATGTGGCAAGGAAACAGTGCTTGGTAAAGGTTCGACTAATTTCTGCGAATTGCTGAGGCGTTTGCAGAAGGGCGGTTTTTCCGGTCCCCTGATCATTGAGCGGGAATTGCCACTCGGACCAGAGCAGGAAAAGGACATTGCGGAGGCGGTACAGCTGATAAAGTCAATTATAGAAGGAGAATAAGAAATGTTGAAAATCGGTATTATTGGTGCGGGGCGCATGGGCTGTGCCCATGCAGGTAATCTTGCAAAGATCGACGGCGTTGAACTTTCAAATGTGTACGATATTGATCCGGAAAAGGCAAAGGCCTTTGCAGAAAAATATCCAGGCGTGAAGATTCTTTCTGGACCGGAAGAATTGTGCAACAGCCAGGAAACTGAATTGATAATCATTACTTCTCCAAGCTATTGCCATAAGGAAGGCCTTATGGCCGCCATGGCTACAGGAAAGCCTATTTTCTGCGAAAAGCCTCTGTGCCGTACCCGTGAAGATCTGGAAGAACTTGCTCCGATGATCCGCAATTACGGCAATCTGTTTGCAATTGGATTTGTGCGCCGCTATTCTGCCAGTGCCGTGCAGTTTAAGAAATTGATTGAAGAAGGCAAGTTGGGCAAGTTGATCTGCAGTTCGGTGACATGCCTTTTCGGTGCTTTCAAACGTGTTTGGGGTGACTGGTTTACAGATTATGAAAAATCCGGCGGCGTCATGCTTGATATGCTTGCGCATCATTGTGATTTGCAGAACATGATCTTCGGCAAACCGGCGCGCATTTATGCGCAGGCTTTCCGGCTTCCGAAAACTGATGAAAAGCCGAAGGACTATGTCAGCACCACAATTACATATCCGGATGGATGCATTTGCAATATGGAATGTTCCTGGCTCCGTAGTGGACCATCGGAGACATTTATGGTCGTTTACGGTGAAAAGGGTGCAATGAAATATTCAGATGTGGATGGTTTGACATTCTATGAAAACGGCGGTGCTCCGGTGAAGATAGACACGGATGAAGGAATTCTCGGACCGCTGCAGGACAAGATATCCGGCGGCATGTATGCAACGGAGATTGCACATGTGGTGGATTGTGTCATGAATCCCGACAAAAAGCCTTACGCCGGAGCTGAAGATGCTATTGCGGCAATGGAATTGTGCCTTGCCATGATGAAGTCCGCTGAATCAGGGGAAGTAATAACATTCTGATGCAGAATATACTGTGCCGCAAGAGCGTATTTGCGGCGCTGAAAACAATGTCGTACGATGTGACGGCGTTTTGATTAGACAGGCATTGCGGAAATTGCAAAATATCTGCAATGCCTGTTTTTGTATTGAATATTAATTTTTGTTGATAATCTGAGTTTTCCCATTTTTTCTAATCGAAATCCATTTTATCCTCAAAAATACAAGACCTTCAAACATAATGATTATATTTCTAATCGTTATCATTAATCTCAACTGTAAATTTCCTGCCGACTCTGCTTACAAACGATTTCGATTAGATTTTTTGGAAAAAATCATAATTTTCAGGGCCGTTTGAGCATACAACCCCCGACCCGTATTCAGCCGATTTTCGGCTGTTTCCGACCATTTTCGCAGCCGACGGTTTGCAACTCTTTTAGCCAAGCCGGAGAAGGCGCTTCCAGGGTCGAACACACTTGGATTCAAACGATTTTCTGTTTTTTCGTGCTTGAATCCAGGCTAATGGCTAAAGCGATTAGAAAAAATAGGAAAACTCACAAAATAAGGTGATTGATGACAGCAAAGCCGGTCACCATTCAAATAATTTTTGTTGCCATTCAAATAATTTTGAAGTAAGAAAAGGATTTAAGCTTGATATGATTGTCTTTCCTGTTTTTATTCAGACGGATTTCTTTTGCAGAGATGAATATTCTGCTTATTCCGTTATTATGTCGGCACAGGTTCCTCCTGCCGGTATCATGGGAAGTACCTGTCCAGATTCCGGCAACTGTGCATCTATCAGGAAGGGACCGTCCTGTTCAAGCATTTTGTGCATGGCATCCTTCATTTCCCCGCAGGATGACACTGCGAGGGCCGGTATGCCGTATCCCTTTGCGATAGTAACGAAATCAGGGTAGAAGCCTCCCTGCAGTTCCAGTTCTGTGTTGGCGTGTCTGCCGTTGAAGAACAGTTCTTCCCATTGATATACCATGCCGAGTCTGTGGTTGTTGAGGATGATCATTTTCAGCGGGAGTTTTTCTGCAAACACAGTGGCAAGTTCCTGTATGTTCATCTGGAAGGAACCGTCACCGTCCACCAGGACGACAAGTTCATCAGGCTTTGCTATTTTTGCGCCTATGGCCGCCGGAAGCCCGAAGCCCATGGCTCCCAGGCCCCCGGATGTAAGAAGCTGTCTCGGGCGTTTAAAATCATAATACTGTGCTGCCCACATCTGGTGCTGTCCTACGCCTGTGACAAGGACTGCATCGCCTTTGGTGGCTTCATTTATGATTGCTATTGCCGCCATTCCATCGAAGATACCGTTTGTCTGAGGGCGCTTGGAATACTCTTTTCTCCAGGAGTTTATCATGGACAGCCATTCCCTGCGTCCCCGCTTAATCGGCTTGATACTGTTGAGCCTGTTGAGTACATCGCCGGCATTTGCCACCAGGGCGATGTCCGCATGCTTGTTTTTGTTTATTTCCGATGCGTCTATGTCAATATGCGCAATGGTGGCATCCGGCGCGAAATGTCCTATTTCACCAGTAACTCTATCGCTGAACCGCACACCGAATGCCAGCAGCAGATCACATTCATTCACGGCTTTATTGGCGCAGAATGTGCCATGCATGCCAAGCATCTGCAGGCTCAGGGGATGTTCTTCAGGAAAGGCCCCCTTGCCCATTAAACTTGTTGCAACCGGGATGCGCCAGTCTTCCGCAAAGCGCAGCAATGCTTCAGTGCATCCCGAGTTTATGATTCCTCCACCCGCATATATGCAGGGACGGCGGGATTTTGAAAGCGCTGAAATCAGGGCGGTCATGGCTTCCCCGTCTATTTCCGGAGTGAAACTGCATACCCGCAGATCAGCCTGGTCGGGGAACTGCAGCTCAGCTTCCTGCCGCAGTACATCACAAGGAATGTCTATAAGTATGGGACCCGGGCGGCCAGTAGATGCCAGCGTGAAGGCATTTTTGATCGTCTCCGGTATCTCGGAAGCAGAAAGGACCAGGTATGAATGTTTCACAATGGGCCTTGTCACGCCTACGATATCTGTCTCCTGGAAAGCGTTCTTCCCTATAAGTCTCTGATTGACCTGTGCAGTTATTGCCACCAGAGGGACTGAATCATTCCATGCGTCAGCTATGCCTGTTACAAGATTGGTGGCTCCGGGACCGCTGGTGGCCATGCAGACTCCGGGGCGCCCGGAAATGCGACCATAACCTCCGGCGGCGAAGGCTGCCCCCTGCTCGTGGCGGGGCAGGACCACATGTATACCGGTGTCCAGAAGTGCCTGATGCAGGCGCATAGAGGTACCGCCCGGATATGCGAATATGGTATCCACACCCTCCCTCTCAAGGCAGGCTGCGACTATTTGCGCTCCGGTCATGATCTCGCCTTCTTTCATATATGCTTCCTCTTTATTGCAGATTTCTGGGATCGATGTCGGCATATACATCCACTCCTTTCGGGAACTGGGCCCCGATGATATGCGCCCTCAATGTCTGCACAAGTTTGATTATTGAGCCGCCGCGCAGCAGCATCTGCCAGCGGTAGTGTGTCTTCACTCTGGATATTGGAGACGGCATAGGACCGATGATCTGCACCGCTTTTTCAAGCGCAGGTTGAAGACCGGCGGCGAATTTCTCCGCAACGGCGCATACCTGTTCTTCCTCTGTTCCGCGAAAATGCACGATGGCCATGTGAGATGCCGGCGGAAAATCCAGCATCCTGCGGCTTTCGATCTCCTCGTTGTAGAAAGCTGAATAATCCTGGTCCCGGGCTGCCTGAAGAGCCGGGTGGTAGGGCGTGAAAGTCTGCACCAGAACAGTCCCCGGCTTGTCTCCCCGTCCGGCTCTTCCCGCCACCTGGGTTATCAGTTGAAAAGTCCTTTCCCCGCTTCTGAAGTCCGGAATATGCAGTCCGCTGTCGGCCTGTATTACTCCCACCAGTGTCACATTGGGAAAATCCAGTCCCTTTGCTATCATCTGGGTTCCGATAAGTATATCTATCTTTCCCGCCCTGAACTCGTCCAGAACTTTTCTGTAGGAGTCCCTGGTGGTCATGGTGTCCGAATCCATTCTGGCCACCTTTGCCATTGGGAATGCGGCACGCACCATGCCCTCTATTCTTTCAGTGCCGAACCCTGTGTACTTTATGGCATCGCTGCCGCATTGGGGGCAGTTCTGCGGTGCGTTTTTCTCCTCACCGCAGAGATGGCAGACAAGAAGATTGTCCTTTCTATGGTATGTGTGCGCTATGCTGCAGTTGGAGCACATGGACACATAGCCGCATTGGGGGCAGATCAGCTGAGTCGCGTAGCCTCTTCTGTTGAGGAAGAGTATCACCTGCTCCGCATTGTATATCCTGTTGGTTATCTGCTCCCTGAGACGGCGGGAGAACATATCCGCCCGTCCATTTTCTGCAGCTTCCCTTCCCATGTCTATAAGTTCAACTGAGGGCATCAGCATTCCATC
>JAZURH010000193.1:0-4156 GCA_045606125.1 Lentisphaeria bacterium
AGGGTGCCGGCTTCAAGCCATTTTGAAATGTGCTTGCACTGGAGTTCCATCTGGTCCATGGGCTGGGGTTTGTCCCCGTCCCCGTAAGCATGGAGGAATTGTCCCTGTATGAAATCTTTTCCTTCGAAAACTTCCCTCCACTGGCGCAAGGTCTCTTCATACAGCGCATTCCAGAAATAGTCGCTTGAGTTCCAGCACCAGATTGCTGTTCCGTCAATATAGGGCAGATACGGAACTACATCTTCAGGCTTCTGGGTCGTGTAGTACTGCACGACATAGAGCTTCAGATCTGGATTTGCTGAAGTAAGCGCCTCCTTTATTTCCTTGACTTCTTCAACTGTGATGTATCTGCTGGGGCTGGTTGGTGAGCGGAAATCGTCTATGATAGCGCCTTTGATATTGGGATGTTTAAGTGAGAATTTGCTTGTTATCTCGGCTGATTCTCTGTATTTGAGCACCCATCCACCTTTTCCGGGACCATTGGTCTCCACATGCGAAAGTCCCACAAATATGTTTTCGCAGTCAGCGATGTACTTGAATTGATCTTCATTGATGGCATCGGGAGAATGGAGAGGATTCATCCAGAAAAGGCTTCCGCACTTCAGCATTTTAACGGCTGTTTCTGCGCTGCAGCTTGTAGTGCCGTTAACGAACATCATACGACCGGGGATTTCATTCTCAAGAACATATCCCCACAGCCAGAATTTTTTATCAAAACTCATGTTATTTTCTCCTTTCAAGCTGATTGCATAAGTAACATAAGGAGCTGCCCTGTTCCTTATAGGAGGATTCTGGGGCAGCTCCCGGCATAGAAGTTTATTTTATGAGCTCAAATTCATAGATCTGAACTTTCTTGTTATTGAACTCAAGGCGGACTTTGACCGTGCGGAGCGTCTTGCCGAAATCCAGTTCAAGATAGTACTTGCCTTCGGTGGTGCGCTTTGCTTCCGGTTCGATCCACTTACCGAACTTCCAGATTTTGAACTTGAGGTCCTGATGGCGCGCTCCGTAGATCCTGGCTTTGGAGAACACGGGGACTTCATCTGTGAATGCCATTTCATACCAGGGGTTCTGGAGCATTCCGATGGGTTCCCATGCATCGACCCATGTGTTTCCGTCAAACAGCTTGTCCTGCTGTTCCATGGAGTTCTGCCTGTCGTAGGGTCTGCTCTTTGTGAAGCTGAGTTCGACTGTGCGCCCCTTGCCGAAAAGGATATTGCCACGGTTTGCCCTTTCGTACTCTTCCTTGGCGATGAGTTCCCTGACTTGCTTTTCCGTGCTCAGTTCCGCGCCGAGCTTTTTGGAGGTGAGGACATAGACTTCATATGGCTTGAGTTTGAGTGTTACTTTCTTATTGAAGAAACCTTTGGATTTGATGAGTTCGTCTGAACGGAAGCGGTAAAGTTTTCTGAAGTTGGTGTCAAACTCAAACTCTTTTTCCTGGTTGTACACATTGCAGATAACATACATGGTTGTTCCGTTATGTTCGAACATGCGTCCTTCGTCTCCGGGAAGGCGCTTCTGCACGGGTGATGTGATGAAATCCTTGAGATAGAAGAGTGAATTGTACAGGAAGTCGCAGCCGTGGTTGACGGATGGGCGGGACATGTGGTCATACCAGATGTAGGGAGTGAGTCCCTGGCCGCCATGACAGACGAGAGACCAGAAGGACAGGTTTGTCTCGTCGAATGTCGGATAGTCTGCAAATATATCGTTGAAGGTGTAGCTGTGGACCTGAGGTGTCATCATGAGTGCCTTGTCGGGTCTGTTGAGTTTTTCGACGCTGGCCAGCATGTCTCTGAGGCGTGGCAGGGTTATGCTGTACTGCCGTTCACCGTCAGGCATCACGGAAGGGCTGATGTAGGGGTGTGGATTGATGATGTCACAGCAGTCAATGTACTTGACTGGATCCCGGGAGATTATGACTACCAGGCGTGTGGGATCTTTTTCCTTGATGAACTTGTAGAGATGTCTCAGGTAGATGGGGGAGAGTCCGCGGCATTCAGGTTCATCTGAAAGATAATATGCATATCTGCCTGTATCCTTGAATTTTTCGATGGCCTTGGCTGTTGCGTCCAGGACTTTTTGCGAAGGCTTGCGGTCAAATACGATTTCTTCGCTTTCAATGTCAAATGTGAGGAGTCTTCCGGGATCAAGTGAGTCCCAACCGGGGAAAGTAATGGGGTGCTTGGCACTGGTATTCGGGTATTTTTCCAGGACTGCGTCTGAAGTTATCCATCCGGGACCGCCGTACCATCCGAGGAGGAATTCCGGCTTTCCGTTTACGATTATCTTTCCGTCACGGATCCAGGCCTTGGCATTGTGGATGTGTTTGACCACTGTGGAAATGTCGCCAACTGAAACCGGTATGTCTCCTTTGTAGGCTTTGACATCTACATCGAATTCGGCTTTTCCGTTGTTCACAGTCAGCTTGTATTCTTTGTCTGCGACCTTGAGTGTGAGTTCCTTGTCAGCTGTGTTTACCTTTATGTATCCCTTGAGTCTGCTGGGATCTTCGCCGGGATAGAAGTGGCCGCCGTACTGAGGTGATGTGAAATAAAGCAGCATGGCTGTTGCGTCAATGAGAACAGGGTAGATGCGATCGCAGACCACTTCTCCTGCAGCGTTCTTAACGATGATCTTCACGGGAACGCGGCCGTCAACTTTGAAGTTAGCCTTTGTTGTGACATTGTTGGAGCCCTGTTTAAGGTTTGCTTCAAGAGTCTTTCCAAGTACTTCCACTGTGTACTTGCCGGCTGGGGCGGTTTCAAGGTCGACCTGTATATCCAGTATTCCGTCAAATCCATTCTTGCCTGTGGCTGTTGTGCCGAAAGTGGCAAGCGGAACTCTCATATCAAACTTTGCCGGTTTCGGGGGCAGACCTGAGATGGTGTTGAACTTCTTGATTTCGTGGAAGCTTCCGTCCAGTTTTGCCCAAGAGCTGTTTTCTGTTTTGCGTCCAAGTTTTGCCCTGGAGTAGCGTGCCACATTCACAGCCCAGTTTTTTGCTGTTTTGGCGGCGCTTGTCATGTAGAACGCATTGTAGGGGAAGCGCACTTCCAGCACCCATGCGTCATTTGTGCGTCCTTTTGCGATCTGGAATCCGGGCTTGTAAGGGTCGGGGCGTATGTTTCCTGCTTCAGCGAAATACTGTGACCAGTATGCGCCGCCAGCTGTTATTGCGAATTGGTAGTATTCGTCCCTGCTTGCTGTGGGGGCTATGAAGATCTCCATGAGGTCGTTTGCCCAGGCGTTTGTGACTTCGCCTGTAAGATTGTCCGCCAGGCCTTCCAATCCATAGCATTTGCATCCGAAGTACAGGGCATCGTTGTCCGCTATTATCTTGATTTCTGTTTTTTCCGACGGAGTTGTTTTTCCGCTGGCCCGCAGCAGAATGAAATTATCAATGGTCTTGGCGTTCAGCCATGACTGCTCGTCCAGTTTACCGTCCAGTTTAATATTTTCTGCTTTGGAGACGGGATAGTCCACAGCCGCCAGTGACAGCGCAGCGGCCATGCTGATTAGGAAAGTCTTGATTTTCATGTTTTTCCTTGATTTGTTGTGAATGTTCAATGTAAATATGCAAAACTTGCAAAAGGTAGTTTTCGTTGGCGGATTTTCAAATCGTTTATGTTAAAAAAATTACGCTTTTTTTTATGGCTTTATGTTAATGGCACAATCCGCAAATATTTGATAAGGAAGCCATAGGTTCTATTTTACGGGTATCATTAAATCAGCCGTATCTGAAGTATTAAACTCAGTCATGATTCATTAATGTGTTCAGTTATGATTACTTGAAATAATTTGAGCTGGAGCAATTTATTCTCACGCGCGTTTTGGGGAGGGGGGGCGGGGAGGGGGAACAATCTTCTTTTAGGGCGTCGTGTCCGCCGCAGCGGCGGACAGAGAATCTTATCTCAGATTTGACGAATCCTGCGCGCCGTTGGTAGTCGCTTGGATTCTGCCTTACTATCCCAGAAATCTCCGTTTCCGCGTGCTAGGGGTCGATTCTCACGAATCAAGACCCCCGCACGACGGCAGGCGCGCGCGCTCGATGTGGGGCGCACGCTCCGAAGCATATTTCAAAATTCTTTGCTGTTCCCCGCTCGATTCTTGGTTCGAGCGCGCTTGGGGTTGCCAAAAGCCTTCCCCTTGA
>JAZURH010000194.1:0-2007 GCA_045606125.1 Lentisphaeria bacterium
CCATACGCAGGGCGGAAAGGGAAACTGCCAGATTTTCGCTCTGAACCGCAACGTATTCCGGAACCTGTAAATGAACAGGCGCAAAATTCCAGATTGCACGGATGCCGCAGGCAACCAGCGCATCACAAACTGCCTGCGCGCTTTCTGCCGGAACCGTGATGATGCCGATGTGGCAGAGGGAAAAGACGGTCATAAAACGATTACTGCCTTGTGGATAGAGAATATAAAAATTATATTACGTCCTCCTGTTAAAACCAATATCGTTATGGTATTTTATATATAGGAACAAACTATGAATTGGGAGATGCCCATATGAACTACAATGTACTGCGCTATTTTTCCGTTCTGGCTCAGGTGGAACACTATACGGTCGCTGCAGCCCGGCTGGAAATCTCTCAGCCCTCCTTAAGCAGCGCCATTCATAACCTGGAGAATGAACTGGGTGGTGTAAAGCTTTTTGAAAAAGTGGGCAGAAATATTCGCCTAACCGAGGAAGGTAAGTTTTATCGGGAAAAGGTCGATGCGGCCCTGAATGAGTTGCATTCTGCGTCGTTAATGCTCCGGGACAGCAAAATCAGCGCACCGGTGGTGATCCGTATGGGTGTTGTCTCCGGCACCCTGAACGGTCTTGTGGCCCGGAAAATCGCGGAATACTCCACTGCAAACAAGCGGATCCGGTTTCATCTGACGGAAAGCTCCGCGGAAAATCTGATGGATCTGGTGCGGCAGGAAAAACTGGATATGGCCATTGTGGATTCCACCGACCGGGATCGAAGCCTTCACTTCCGGAAGCTGACGGAACGGGACTTTTTCGTTGCGATGCCGGAAAACCACCCCCTGGCAGACAGCCCGTTCATCGAGCCCCATGATGTGGTGCATGAGCCCCAGGTGGTGTTTAATTATAACGTGGGCAAAAGCTTCAAGGAATGGACCACCGGTGCCCCTTCCGACGAAAGCGTGATCTGCACGGTGGATACGGCCCAATCCGCCCTGGATCTGGTGGCAGCCGGTGTCGGCATTGCGTTTATCGCGGATCAATGTGTTTTTCCCCGACCGGAAATCCGCTTCGTCCCTCTGAAAAACTGGCATCAGGCACTGTATATGTGTATTCTCTACGATAAATGGCTGGAACCCCCGGTCTGGGATTTTGTTGAAATGATCGTGAAATCTATCCGGGAGTCCACTGCCGCAGATCGAGATTGCCTGTAAAACCGGCACTTAACCATGATTCCATTTGTGTTTGGGCAAACAACTGCCAGACTCCCCATCGCAATCCTGCCAGCATTCCTAGTGTCCTTATTTTTATAGTTGTCGTTAATACAATCGTATCATTACAGAAAATATACGAATGATAAAACAAGGCCCCTCAACCGAGGGGCCTTGCATCATCTTAGAAGCGTTTTGTATTTATTAATCAGCCTTCAGCAGGCATTCCGCACTGCAATAGACATCGCTCTCATTCTCCGTAAAGAATACCTTATAACAATTGGGACACAGCTTCAGTGTGGAAGTTTCATCTACCAGCACAAAGCTGAACATCATCTGAATCGCCAACAGCAGAGAATGGAAATCCCAGACCATTGTTGGCCTTTCTCTCAGCTCAATATGGTATTCCGGAGCGATGCCCTCAAACGCTGCCATACCAGCCCGATAAATGTCCCGGGTTTCTTCTTCCATTTCATCGTAATCTTCATAGAAAAGAAAGCTACTTAAAAATGTGAAAGACCAATCCTGAAACACCTGCACCAGCCAGTCGTATCGCTCGGCATAGTCCCGCAGGAAGCACATGATCTGGGCCTCCGGTTCTTTCCGGAATGTCAACGCCAGGGCCAGCATCGTATTATCACCATCGATGAACCAGGCTGCATCTTTGCCTTTCTTTTTGAAATCCAGTTTCCGGAAGGGGAAGAACAGTTCCAGATATTTGTTGGTGTCCATGACCTCTTCCCGGATGAAATGATTGACCGGAAGAAAGTCGGAGGCCAAGCGGTCTTAGGAAGACAACAG
>JAZURH010000195.1:0-10871 GCA_045606125.1 Lentisphaeria bacterium
CTCTGTTGCTCATCCTTTGCGGCCTGCACTTTTGCTTCCACGTTGGAGGCCGCTGCCTCCAACTCGGCTATGTAAGAATTTTTATATCTGACGAGAGCGCGAAGAGCCTCCAACTCGGCGGCATCGGCCCCAGTAGCCATCGTGGTGCTCTGAACATCCAACAGAACATCAGCAATGGGCTTTACAGATTCTTCATAACGGAAATTCCGGGTTTCGCTTCCTTCTTCAAAAACCCGGCGTACTGTGCCAATGGAAATATTTCCCCCGGCCTCAAGCACCATATCAAGGATTTTTTGCAGGCTTAATCCTCGGTCTTCGCGTACTTTTTTTAATTGCCGTATAACTTCGGCTGTTTTTTCCTGTCTGCTCATTTCTTGCTCACTTTCTGTACATTTTGTTTCAGCAAGCCAAGTGTACGAAAGTGTACAAAAAATGTGCAAAAGCTGTGCGTTGAATTGCACGGCACAATCTGTTACTCTAAGCTTGCCAAAAGTTGGCGGCGGCGGGGTGACTGTTTGGCGACGGCCCCCGCCGTCATTATAAAATTTTCCCCACTGCCGGACGCAGACCGCAAGAATTGGCCACAGGATATTGACAGCGAGGAAATGAATGAAATGGAAAAGAAAACTGTAAAATTATCTAACTCAGAATTAGAACAGCTAAAGCGACGGGCAATAGAAGCCGCGCAGAAAAACAGCCGGGAGGGTGACGCGGAGCTTATGGATATAATAAAGACCCTGCTGTCCCAGTTTTCCGAAGAAACACAGCGGCAGAAACTGCTTCGCTTTTTTGGCCTAAATTCTGATTAACTCCGCCAGAGTTTCCCAATGGCGGAGTTTTTGCTATTTATAAAACCTTTTCGGAAATACGGCGGCAAATATCAGCCACATTGGATTTTGCCGTAAACTCAAGCTTGACTTTGCCAAGGCCAGAGAACCAGAGTTCAAGCTCTGCGTCAAGGTCAAGAGTGCCAGCCGTTTCAACAGAATAAGCCTGAATCTTGCTGTAAGGCAGAGAAGAAAAATCAATCTTCTTGCCGGTCACGCCCTGGACATTGGCCACAATAATTCTGTGGCTGGTAAAAATAACGCAATCGCGCAGCGCTCTGTAAAGCTGCTCTACAGTTTCACCCGGGATGAGCATGGGAGTTATTTGCTTAATCATATAAGGGTCGTCCGCGGGCTTAAGCTTAAGAAAAGCTGCATTTTTGAAATCTATCATTTTATACCCTCCTGTTTTTTGCGCCCTTCGGGGCGCTTTTTTTATTTGTCCTCGTTGCCCTTTACATCGTTCAGCAAGAACATTGCAAGGTCAAACTTTGCGCTTGTATCAAGCCCGGTCAATGCTTCCTTAAGCTGATCCAGAGTGGCATTAAGCAAGTCAACCTGTAAATCCTGAATTTCCCCAAATGTTTTTGCCTGCTTACTCATATCCCCCTGGATTTTTGATAATGCCTCCGTTGCCAGATCCTGCTTGTCTCCGCCGGTAAGCTGAGACACAGGAACCTCAAGAAAATTGGCAATAGCGACAATTCGATCATACGGGGGAGAACTTTTGTTTTTTTCCCATTTTGCAATAACACCATTTCCGATTGAAAGCGCTTGCTCAATGTTTTTTAAAGTTAGCCCTTTGGCTTTCGCTGCTTCGCGAATGTTCTGAACAGGGAAAGGCATAAAAATTTCCTCCAAATAGCTAAATAGCTATTGACAATTAGCCATTTAGCTAATATAATGGAGCGTGTAAAGGAAAAGACACGGAAAACCTCCCTTATATTAGCTGGGCGGCTAATTAATTTTCTGTTATTGTTGGCAATTTAATAATAGCAAATTAACTATTCCGTGTCAATTCTTTTCGCTACAAATTGGAAAAGAAGGTGAAAAAAATGATTCCTGAAAAAATCAGGAAGCTTTGCGAGGAACACGGCATTTCTCTTTGGGCGCTGGAACGCAAGCTGGGTATCGGTAATGGCGTTATCGCCCGCTGGGATAAGCTTAGACCCCGCGTTGATAAGCTCAAAGCCGTTGCAGACTATTTCAATGTCCCGGTTGACTATTTTTTGGAGGATTAAGAAATGAACGAAATTCAGATTTTTCAGCATGAGCAGTTTGGCAGTATCAGAAGTATTGTAATCAATGACGAACCTTGGTTTGTCGGTAAGGATGTAGCGCAGGTGCTTGGGTATAGCAACACTAAGAAAGCACTCGCAGACCATGTTGATGCTGAGGACAAGAAGCAAGGGGATGGGGTAACGATTCGTGACCCCATGGGGCGAGAACAAAGTCCAACCATCATCAACGAATCCGGCCTGTATTCCCTTGTACTGTCAAGCAAGCTGCCGACGGCAAAACAGTTTAAGCGGTGGGTAACAGCAGAAGTTCTTCCCACCATCCGTAAAACCGGCGGATATGTGAGCAACGAGGAATTGTTCCTTAATACATATCTCCCCAATGCGGACGAGGCCACGCGCAATATGTTCTCCGCCACTCTGGCCGTTATAAATGACCTCAATTCCAAAATTGAGGCGGATAAGCCCAAGGTACTTTTTGCCGATGCCGTGGCGGCCTCTGAAACTTCCATTCTCGTCGGTGAACTGGCGAAGCTTATCAAACAGAACGGCGTGGACATAGGCCAGAACAGGCTTTTTAAGTGGCTGCGGAGCAAGGGCTATCTGACGCAGACCAACGAGCCGACACAGCGCAGCATGGACATGAAGCTGTTAGAGGTCGTTGAACGCACCGTTAATAATCCTGACGGCTCAGTCAGGATTACCCGCACAACCAAGGTTACAGGCAAGGGCCAGACCTATTTTATAAATAAGTTCCTTGGCGGCCAGAAAAATGTTTCCGCTGAAAGCGAATGAGCGGGAATGTATGTAATTCGGGAATGTATGTAATCGACTATATCACCCCGGACCGTTGCGGCCACATTATTTTAGCCGCCACTGAGGCCGACGCCGCCAAAGGCATGGGCAAGGCCTTTGCAGAAATGTTGGTGCCGCCCGAGATCGTTATAAAAGCTGGGCACATTGTAAGCCAGTATCTCAAATCCAAGTCCTTTGGGGTAATGGTAGTTAAGGGCATTACACCCAGCCCCATTTCACAAGAAAGCTTTGAATCATGGACGCGGGCTCTATTTCCCAGCCCGCAGCAGTAAAGCGCCCAAGCCCCCGTCGAATATCATGTAAAGAAAGGAGTGACCGCTAATGTGGGATATGCAAAAAGTCTATGAGGCCTTTTACAGCATCTACGGCGAACTTATCGGCGTTGAGTTTGAAGTAACGGTCACGCCCAAGGAAGAAACCACAACTGAAAAAGGAGCATGAATAAATGGTACAAATTCCCGACCATCCCATTATCCAGCAGATGGAGCGCGACGGCTACCCCGCCGACCTTGTGGACGATGGCTTTTCTATCCCGGATGAAATCCTGCTCGATGACTTCGACGAGGAGGAGCTGGCCGAGGAGGAAGAAATAAACCCCGCCGCTCTTATCGCTATAACCCAGCTTCCGCAGATAAAGGAAAATCTGCAGGCATTGCAGGAACGCTGGGAGCAGAAAGCCAAGGACGCCGCCGCGCTTGTGGCCACGGACGAATCTATCCAGACCGTTAAGCAGATGCGCGCCGATATGCGTAAAGAGTTTGACGAGGCCGACACTCAGCGCAAGGCCGTCAAGCTGCGGTATATGGAGGCATGGACCGAAGTAGAAGAAGTATGGAAGCGCTGCGTTGCAGAGCCTTTCAAGCGGGCGGACGCTTCCTATAAAGGCACTATTGACGGCTTTGAGGACAGCATTAAGGCCGGCTGCCGCGTGGAGCTTGAGCGATATTACGCCGAGCTTTGCGCCGTGTACAGCATTGACTTCCTCGACTTTGACAAGGCAATGAATATCAGCAAGCTAAAAATCGGTATGGCAGACGCAAAAAGTAAGACCCCGCGCCGCCTGATGGATGGCCTTTCCGCCCTGCTTGCCCGCGTTGCCGAGGATGTGGAGCGCATCAAGCAGATGGACGACGCGCCGGAGATCATGGCCGAGTACAAGCAGAGCTTTGATATAGGTCACTCCGTGGCTTGTGTTCAGGGCCGCAAGCGCCGGGTCGAACTTGAGCGGCAGGCAGAAG
Source organism: Lentisphaeria bacterium (assembly GCA_045606125.1). Taxonomy (GTDB): domain Bacteria; phylum Verrucomicrobiota; class Lentisphaeria; order Oligosphaerales; family Oligosphaeraceae; genus RGIG3456. Next base: position 4,120 of record JAZURH010000195.1, read on the forward strand.
AATCCCGTAAGGCCGCACAAGCCCCAAAAACCGCGCCGAACGAACAGGTTAATGTCGTTGCCGCCCCTACGCCTATAAAGCCCGTAAAAACCGCGTCAGAATCCGTCTACGACGAATTTACATTCACTGTCTACGGCTGTACCCGCAGCCAGCTTATAAAAATCCGTGAGTTTTTGAAACAGGAGGGTATCAAATATGAATGAACAGATGCAGCCCAAGCCCCAGCGCATGACATTTTCTATGGTCATAAATTCCGACGGCTATAAAAAGCTTATCAATAACACCATCAAAGACCCGGCGAAAGCCCAGCGTTTTGTTTCTGCGATAACCAGCGCCGTGGCCATCAACCCGCTGCTGCAGGAGTGCGACCCGGCGACCATCCTGTCCGCCGCGCTGCTGGGTGAATCCCTTGGGCTTTCTCCCTCTCCCCAGCTTGGCCAGTATTACCTTGTGCCGTTCAACAACACCAAGAAGGGCTGCAAGGACGCTCAGTTCCAGCTTGGTTACAAGGGATATATCCAGCTTGCCCTCCGCTCCGGTTATTACAAATGCCTGAATGTGTTTGCAATCAAGCCGGGTGAACTTAAGAAGTGGAATCCCCTCACCGAAGAACTGGATGTTGAACTGATGGAGGACGATCTCGCCCGCGAGAAGGCCGAGAGTGTCGGTTATGTGGCATTTTTTGAATATCTCAACGGTTTCCGAAAGACCATTTATTGGAGCCGGCAGAAGATGGAAGCCCACGCCCTGCGTTATTCCAAAGGCTACGCCGCCAAAAAGGGTTATACATTTTGGGAAAAAGAATTTGACGGCATGGCATTTAAGACCATGCTCCGCCAGCTTATTTCCAAATGGGGCATTATGTCCATTGAGCTTCAGACCGCTTTTGAGCAGGATGTAATTGTCGAGGAAGTCCCTGACGCGCTGGAGCTTACCCCGCCTGAGTTTCCTGTAAATGCCGGGATGCCCGGCCTTGAAGAAAGTACAACAGCCGCCCCGGTGGGCGAGCCTGACACGGCAGCACCTACGACCGGGAAAGACAAAAAAGGTAAGGTGACATTGGATGACTTATAAAATCCTCGCCACCGGCTCAAAGGGGAACGCCGTTATTATTAACGGCGCGATCCTGATAGACTGCGGCGTTCCGTTCTATAAGCTGCGGTCTTTTGCCGAGAGCCTCCAGCTTGTGCTTTTGACCCATGTACACGGCGACCACTTTACCCCCGGCACTGTCAGAGCCTTGGCCCGAATTCGCCCCGGCTTGCGCTGGGCTTGTGGCCCTTGGCTGGTGGACAAGCTTATTGCCTCGGGGGTTAATCCAAGGCAGATTGATGTTTATCCGCCCGGTGCAGCTTCCAGTTATGACGGCTTGGCCGCTGTAATGTCTGAGCCTTTGACCCACAATGTGGAAAACTGCGGCTGGCATATATTTGCTAATGGCGAATCTATGTTCTATGCCACGGACACCGGCACATTGGACGGGGTCGAGGCCAAGGGCTACGACCTGTACATGGTGGAGGCAAACCACCGCATTGCTGACCTTGAGGCCAAAATTGCGGAAAAGAACGAATCCGGGGCATTTGCCTATGAATACTCCGCCGCTCAAAACCACCTGAGCTATGAGCAGGCCGTTGACTGGCTGTCGAAGAACATGGGGCCTAAATCCTTTTGGGTGCCCATGCACACCCACATAGATAAAGGAGGACACGATGCCAAACAGGATAATTAAGGAATCCATCTGCACAAGCGAGGACTTGGACAAAGTTTCACCCTGCGCTGAAATCCTCTTTTATCGCCTTATTGTTAAGGCCGATGACTTTGGCGCCTATTACGGGAACGAGAAAATTGTTAAAAGCACATGTTTTCCTTTGAAATCAGATGTTATCAGAAGCGAACAAGTGAAAGCGTGGCTTTCTGAATTGTCCTCGGCAGGCTTAATTATCCGTTATGTTGCCCCGGACGAACGAGAGTATATCCAGATTGTGAAATGGGATAAACACCAGCAAATCCGCGCAAAAAAAAGCAAGTTTCCTTTGTTTGATAGCGCTTGTATGCACTTGATTTCAGATGATTGCAAATGTCCCCGTAATCCAATCCAATCCAATCCAATCCGTAATACAATCCAGAATCCAATACAATCCAATGCGATTGCATTTGCAAGCGACGAGGACGACGGCTTTGAGCAGTTCTGGAACGCTTACCCCCGAAAGACCGGGGATATTAAGCAGGCGTATATGGAATACATTGGAGCCTTGCAGAATGGAGCCACGCTCACGGATATGCTGGACGCCATTAAATGGCAGGCCGCTACATATACCCCCGATACAATCAGATTTTTCCCCAGTGCTGAAAAGTGGCTGCGTAATCGTGGATGGACGGAGCAAAAGCCCGAGGCCGTGGCCGATAATCGCACAGACAACATCTTCGCAAAGATGCTGGACGAAGAACAGAAAAAAGGAGGCGTCCCCGTTGGATAAGACAGAAACCCTGAAAATATTATCTGTCCTGAAAGCTGCATATCCCCATAGTTATAAGGGCATGAGCCAGCGGGACGCCGACGCAATGGTTAACCTTTGGGCCGTTATGTTCGCAAATGAGCCTTATGAGGCGGTAAATGCGGCTGTCTATGCGCTAATTTCTACCCGTACCGTGGGATATTCTCCCACGGTCGGGGAGGTAAAAGAAAAGCTGCAAAGCCTGCGTAATGTCGCGGCCCTGTCTGAGCAGGACGCTTGGGCGCTGGTTTCCAAAGCCTGCAGCAATGGCTTGTATGGATACAAAAAAGAGTTTGAGCGGCTGCCGCCTGAAGTGCAAAAGGCAGTGGGCGCGCCTGAACAACTTAAAGAATGGGCGCAAGTGGATGTGGAAACCTTCCAGACCGTCATCGCCTCAAACTTTATGCGCACATATCGCGCCAATGCTGCCCGGCAAAAAGAGCTTGCCATGTTGCCCTTAGAAGTCCGGCAGATAGTGGCAATTTGTCCGACAGTTTCAAAATGATAGGAGGGCCTGCCGGTGAGCACTCCATGTAGAAACTGCACCGACCGCGTTGTCGGATGTCATAGCAAATGCGCAAAATATGCCGAATGGCGCAAACATTACGAAATTGCGTCCATTGAACGCGCAAAGCTGCGCCCAGCCCGAGAGTTCCGGGACGATGGAAAATATAAAGGCTTCAAAACCTATAAAATGCCCAAACAGAAGGGCGGGAGATAAAAAATGAATAAAATATACAACAAGGAAGTTATACGGATAGATTACCCAAAAACCGCTGCCGGTAAAAAGCAGTGGGCCAAGCTATACGGTGTCAATGCTTATTGGGCCGGAAAGCACTGGGCAAAGCGCAAGGAGGATGCCAAATTCTGGCACATGCTTACATGGGCAGCTATGAACAAAGCCCATGTAAGAAAGCGCCCCTTTGAAAAGCCAGTTGTCATTACCTTTCTATGGAACGATAACCTTGACTTGGACAATCATTCCATTATGGGCAAAATGATTATTGACGCGCTCAAAGGCAAGCTTCTGAACGAAGATTCCCGGCGCTGGGTCAAGGGCATCGAGCACTTTTTCCATGACGCACCATACATACAGGTTACGATCCGGGAGGTAGACCGATGAACTGGGGACTGTTTTTTATAGGCTTTGCCGTTCTGCTGCTTTTGGCCCTTTGTGTATACATTGGCCTTTGCTGGGCAAATGTGGAGGCAAAATTCAGAAATGCTCTTGTCCTCAAGGAACTGCTGGATGCCACCGCATGGGGGGACTTTGTTCAGCTTATCCGCACCGAAGATTATGTGGCCGCAGTGCTTAACGCCTGCGATATGGTACTGGAGGAGGCAGGATGAAAGCGGTAATGTTAAGCATCCGGCCTGAATGGTGCGAGAAGATTGTAAGCGGCAGAAAGAGGATGGAGCTTCGCAAGACCAAGCCTAAACTGGAATTACCGTTCAAGTGCTACATCTATTGCACAAAAGGCTTTCCTATGCTTTGGAAGGATGGGAAAAAAGTCTTTATCGCAGATTCCAAGTACGAGTGGCTGCACTTTACGCCAGATCCCCTCAATGGCAGAGTTATAGGCGAGTTTGTATGTGATGCGATTTTATCACGCTGCGAAATGGCAAATGCTGATCTTGCCGAACAGGTGGCCCTTGTAAGGCGTGAAGAAATCCTCAAATACTCAAACGGAAAGGAAGTTTTTGGCTGGCACATATCCCAGCTACAGATATACGACACACCAAAAGAACTGAGTGAGTTCCTTGTTGAAGATAATAGGACTTTTGATTGTCCGGGGATTGTGGCGATGAAGCGCCCGCCTCAGAGCTGGTGCTATGTGGAGGGGATGGGATGAGCGAACTGCTGGAGTTGGAGAAGAAAACCATTGAGCGCATCAAAGCATTTGAACCTGACGAGGGCTACTACCTTGCGTTCTCAGGCGGCAAGGATAGCGTAGTGTGCAAGGCTCTGCTTGATATGGCTGGTGTCAAATACGATGCCACTTACCGCGTGACCAGCGTTGACCCGCCAGAGCTTGTGCGCTTTATTAAGAACCAGCACCCCGATGTGATTAGAGAAGTGCCGAAGGATAAGGACGGCAAGCCGATAACCATGTGGAACCTGATTCCGAAAAAGCTTTTTCCTCCTACGCGAAAGGTGCGCTACTGCTGCTCCGACCTTAAAGAAAGCGGCGGAGATGGGCGCATGGTTATAACCGGTGTCCGCTGGGCAGAGAGTACCAGCAGGAAGAATGGGCATGGTATAGTGACTGTCCCTGTTAAATCTGCACAGCGCACATACGGAGATAACCCAGACTTCCGCACCACAAAACAGGGCGGGGTTATCTTGGTCAATGACAACGATGACAGCCGCCGTATGGTGGAGCAGTGCTACAAACGGCATAAGACCACGCTCAATCCCATTGTTGAATGGACGGATGCACAGGTGTGGGAGTTTATAAAAGCCCACGGCATACCGGTATGTTCTCTGTACGAAGAAGGCTGGCGCCGGCTTGGCTGCATCGGTTGCCCAATGGCCCAGAAGAAAGGGCGTCGAGCAGGGAATTATATTCACCAAGATTATCACATTCCACGCCCTGCTCGACATTGGCGCCATCCGCCCGGAAGATGTAAAAGCCGGGTGGGACAAGTGCTGTGACTTGGCGGACAGCATTAACCGGGGCTATGTCAATTATAATGACCTGTATAACAACATGATAGACGAGTACGAGGTCGATGTAAGCAAATAAAAGAGGAGTTGACAGTGAAAACAGCAAAAACAAAATTACCCTACGGCATTAAGCAGCAATGCTTGTGTTATGTACGGGACTATGACCGGGCGCGGCGTGAATATTTACGGCTTCGGCGTGAAATCCTCGACGCAAGTAACGCCCATTATGTGAGCTATACGGCAGAAAATCCAGACGGGAAGCCAGAAGATCGCCGCGTATATCTCCCCGGCTCCCACGGAACAGGAAGGCCGGTTGAGAATAAGCAGGCAGAGTTGGAAAAGCTGGAAAACTGCCCCACCGTTCGCCAGATAAGGGCAGTGGAACACGCAAGGGCGGCAATTGGAAACGGCTTGCCCGACGCTCTCGCGGATATGATCCGAGACGGCATAATGCTTAATTGCATAAATGGCCGCAAATATCCCTTTGAGCGCCTGTACATAGTTGGAATTTGCCGGAGCGATTTTTACAGGAAACGCGACCAATTCTTTTCAGACATTGCAGAAGAATTAGGTTTATTTTGAAATCTTGGGACTGTGACAAGTTTTTGAGGTTTAAAATTGGTATCATAGAAAATATCGGGCGGTAAACGAATCCGGTTTCTCTTTTTTCAGAACGTGGCAAGGCGAGGCCCCTTGCTTCCTGCCTTGCCACACACACATGCTGTCGTAGCTCAGTTGGTAGAGCAGCTGATTTGTAATCAGCAGGTCGGGAGTTCGAGCCTCTCGGGCAGCGCCACCCGCTGCGGGCGCGTCCGCGATCTTTATATCCATGCAGCGGGAACGAATTCCATTTTTGAGCTTGCGGTAAAAGGATAACACTTCTAACCGCTCATGGCGTACTCCCAGCCATGGCGTTATCCTGCCGCGGGGTCCTCCAACTTAAGACCGCCAGCGTTTGGACATGTCGCTGGCGGCCTTATTTTATTCACGATTCAAAAGGAGAAATTACTGTGGAAATTATTGATAAAAACATTGACGAGTTAATCCCATACGAAAATAACCCTCGTCGAAACGACGAGGCGGTCGAGTTTGTGGCCAACAGCATAAAAGAGTTCGGCTGGAAACAGCCGATTGTTATCGACAAAGACGGCGTTATTATTGCCGGGCATACCAGGCACAAGGCGGCGCTCCAACTTGGGATGAAAACAGTTCCATGTCTGATGGCCGACGATCTGACGCCGGAACAGGTAAGGGCATACCGGCTTGCCGATAACAAGGTCGGAGAGCTTGCCGAGTGGGATTTCTCTGCTTTAGAGTTTGAACTGACCGACTTAGTGCCTTATCTGGAATAAAAACAGCATGGTTTTGGGGCGACAGGACTATCACTGGAAGCATGAACCTTGCCTGTATGGTTGGAAAGACGGAGCGGGTCATCTTTGGGCAAGCGACCGCAAGCAGACCACTGTTATTAATTGGGAACGGCCTGTACGCGCTGACATTCACCCGACTATGAAGCCTGTTGGCTTGTTCGACTATCAGGTCAAGAACAGCACCCGGAAGGGCGATGCCGTCCTTGACCTTTTCGGAGG
>JAZURH010000196.1:0-12911 GCA_045606125.1 Lentisphaeria bacterium
ACAGTGAAACCGCCTATGGCCGCATTAATGCCAGCAATAGGCGGTTTCCTTTTTTTATTTGATCGGGGTAAATTTGATTACCCCTAATCATCTGTCTACTTCCAGAAGTCAGTTGCTTTGACTACACCGCAGGCAGAGGCATTATATACAGGCATCTCGCCTGCCCTGCGCTGACTTGTATAATTTTTAAGTGCGGTGTAGGCGGCACCGCCTATTATCACACACACTGGAATATTTATAAAAGCCAGAATACACTGTGCAATATCGGCAATTCCCCATGCGATTTCCATTTTCATACCTGCGCCGCATGCAATAAGAATAGTCCCGGCAATGCGCACGACAAGCAACTGCCTACGCCCGAGAGAATGTCCAGCAAGATAAGCCAGACAATTCTCCACATAGTAGAAGTTTCCAAGAAGGGTTGTAAATGCAAAAAGCACCATTGCCAGGGCAATGAATATGGGACCTGCAGTACCGAAAGAGGCCTTCAGCGCATTCTGAACAAACGGGGCTCCGGCTTCCCCCGCAACGGGTTCAACGCCGGAGACAAGACACATAAGCGCAGTCGCAAAGCATAGAATATTGGTATCGATAAAGACTGACAGCATCTGGACAAGGTCCTGCTTGACCGGGTGGGAAACATCAGCGGAGGCTGCGGCATTGGGAGCCGAACCTATACCGGCCTCATTTGAATAAAGCCCACGCTTAAGTCCGTACATTATGACAGACCCGGAAAAACCGCCGAATATGGCCTTGAAATTAAAAGCATCCGACATCACCATGGAAATCACATCCGGAATATTCTTCATATTCAGACAAAGGGCAATAATGGACATTATCACATACATGACGCCCATTACAGGAACAAGAAGTACAGTGGCACGGACAAGACGCCTGGCTCCGCCAAGAATAGTGGCAAGAAATACAAGCGCAGTAACACCTCCGAATATCCAGCAATGCCACGGACGATAGAAACCGAACACAGAAAAGGAGCTCTGCAGATTATAGGAGGCAAGCATGTTATATCCTACGCCATAAGTGAATATCATGGCGCATGCAAACACGACAGCCAGCGCCTTACTGCCTATTGCCGATTCAATGTAGAATGACGGACCACCATAGCAGCTGCCGTCCGGATGGCGCCTTTTATATATCTGGGCCAGAGTGGACACCACAAAGGCAGAAGCACAGCCGATCATTGCAGTAATCCACATCCAGAAAACGGATCCGGGTCCTCCAAGACAAATTGCAGTGGAAACACCTATGATGTTGCCTGTTCCTACTCTGGACGCTGTTGAAATCATCAATGCGCCAAAGGAAGATATCATTCCGGGAGTTTTTGGCTTCTCCATCATCACACGCATAGATTCAATAAACAACCGCAGCTGCACAAAACCAGTTCGCAGCGTAAAATAACCTCCACCTGCTATCAATACAAGGGCAAGAGGCCAACCGGTAAAATACATAATAAAATTGTAAATCTCACTCATTTTAAAAAAACATTTATAAACAAAGAGGTCATTGCAAAACTATCATCTAAATGCACATCGATATTAACATTGGCGCCGGCAGCGCCTTTCGCAGCACGAAAATGCGGCTTAAAGCTGTTGCCTCAGCCTCTGCACCATCTCATTGCGCATTTTACACAGTATCGGAAACTACCTCAAGTGAAAAAACTATCTACTGATATACCTATCCTTGACAGCATAATCAGCTTCACATCAACTGTAAAAAATGACGCAGACCCGCCTATCGCTTTTACGACAGGCAGGTCCACGCAGTTACTGCTACATTCAGTCAACCAGGATCTCAAACTCGTTGAATGAATGCTTGCTCAGGCTTATCTGCCTTGTGATCTTACCACTGTCTGTTGTGATCGTCACATCGTAATCACCATAGAAACCATGGAAACAATTATCCCCGCCGGCAACATAGTCGATTTCCGTCTCAGTATGCCATTCCTTCTGCACAAGATTACGCAGAACTTTGGCAGCGGCCTTATCCGTAAAGTCATAATTGACAAGTCCTGCCCGCATGCTGTTTTCGCCCAGTTCGCTCCCCAATGGAGCATAAGCGGCAGTTCCATCCACCAGATTCCACCATACAATGGCCTCGGTTGCCGGATGGCTGAACCACAGCCTGTAAAGCCTGTCCAATGCCAAAGCCTGGAACTCATCCCCGTCTCCCAAATCCCTGCAGGAAAGCAGGCTTACTTCCGACATGTTCAGAGGTATGCCCAGCTTTGCATACTGGTCAAGGGCCTTCCATATCCAGGCAGGAGTTAAAGGCCGATTAACGCCCATGCAGATATCATTCTGCATATTCGGGAACATATGGTACTGCAGTCCCATCCCGTCAACCCTGCAGCCGTGTTCCAGCAGACTCTTGACAAGCAGATAAGCGGGCGTATAGTCCCCCTGGAGATTCCACCATGTGCTGTCGTCATTGTATATTTTCTGATTATAGGGGAAATACTTTTCCGCCATTCTGAAGCAGCGCTCCACATGGTCGTCAGAAAGCATCAATCTCCCCTTGCGCAATCCGGGATGCCGTGTCTGTGCCTCGTTTACCACATCCCAGCAGGGAATAAGGTCAGCATAGCGTTCAGCGATTTCCTCAAACCGTTTTGCCATAAGCCTCATTACTTCACGGCTGTTCCTGGGAGCCCATTCCGGTGCAAAATTATGCCAGCACAGGGGATGTCCCTTGGGCGTTATACCATATTTACTGCAGAACTCCAGCACTCTGTCCGGTGCAGGACGGCGATAAACAAAGGGAGAATCCTTTGTAAACCGGGGCTTTCCCTGCTCCGGTTCCAGATCACTCCAGTAAAACGGGACAACAGCAAGATTGAAAAGTGAGGCGAAAGTCTCCTCATACTGCCTGTTCTGTTCATCCTCCGGGAAGGAATCTATCATAAAGGCGTTGCATCCGAACTTATACTCATGGCCCTTCTGCTTCAAAGTCACTTTAGCGCCCGACAGTTCCGCACCGCTGGAATCCCGCAGCACAAAATGCCCAAAACCCTTACGATACATTTCAGTGCAATACTTTATCCTGAAATCGGTTTCGCTGTCTTCCTTAAGCAGGAAACCCAAAAATTTCTGTGCTTTTTCACTGAACATAATTTCATTTCTCCTCTCAAATTGAATTTAATTCAATTATGCTTAATGGTTTCTGCCTGAAAAAGACAGAAACCACGCAGAAATTATCGCTTATCTGCCCTTGATGTGGAGCAGGCGGATATCACTTCTGGGAACATCAAGTTTCAAGGTTGTTCCGGGCTTGAAAACACCGCCATTGCGCAGATCAATGATTGCATTCACCTTTTTAAATGGAAGATTCAAAGTGACATTTGTGTCAGGCTGCCTGTAGTTTCCAACAAGAAGAAGCATTTCATTTCCTTTACGGATGGCGGAAACATCAACGCCCTCTGCAGCAATATCAACCAGTTCACCGTCCATGATCAGATCTTCATAAGGTGCGATCATCCTGAGTGCCTTTGCCATTGCAGCATATTCGCGGGGTGTATCGAAATCCCAGAAGGCATAGTAGGTGAATCCGCCTGCACCATTCATCAGCGCTTCAAGTGCAATGTATTCAACAAACTGGGGCCTCATTTCACCATAAGTTCCGGCAGTAAGCCACGGAATGATATTGCGGTTCTTCATAAGCTTATGGGATTTGCGTATGCGTGAATTGACAAGCCATGGGCGTTCTCCCACATACAGGCTGGGCTGAGCAAGTTCAACATATTTGGGATAGAAATGCTTCCAGGACAAAACAGGCTGTGAACCGTCCTTACTGTCGGCACTCATTCCATAAAGCCCCACCGGAGGACAGGGTATTCCGACTTCTTCGGCACCCCGCCTGACGGCATCATGGAAATCGGCCAATTTTTCAGCCACAACCTTCTTCGTAAAGTCATCCATAGAAGTCATACCAGCTTCCTTCATGGCAGCCAGGCAGCGGGAACAGCGTTTTGCGGTAACATGGGAGCTGTAGAAGGCCTCTATGTCAAAAAACACATAGTCCGGCTTTGATTTAACAACACAACGGCGTATGCGTTCCACTTCTCTTTCATGGAAAGGTCCCTTATATGAAGGGCATACGGCGACTATATTGTCTACAAGGCAATTCATTTCATGGCCTTTCTTGCCTTTTCCTGGCATTGCATGTATAGGAGAATCAGTCATTACCACCTTCAAGCCGGCTTTTCTGACTTCATCAAAGAACTTCTCTCTTTCTACCCTGGTCTTTTCACCGAAATGATTTGGGAAGCCATTGACCGCATTGAATCCAAGAGTTTTCCAGGTCTTGATAAATTCAGGGAATGTCCTTGCATCACCGTCACCCATCCATGCCAGACTGACATGAATGCGCTTCAGCGGGGGTACGGGTTCAATGTCAATTGTATTGAACGGAAACTCCTGAACGATAGGCTCCACCCCTTCGCTGTAGGATGTAAAGCGTGCAATACTGCCCTTCGGAATATCCTTTTCAACTCTGAAATACATCGGTTGAAGCATATTTGCGCTCCAGGGGCGCGGAACAGCCTTGACAGTAATCTTCAAACGTTCAGAATCAGCCGCCTTGTATGTCTCCACCTTTTCCGCTTTGGGTGAAATCAGGGACACCCCGGCAGGAAGATCAAGTTGAAGCATCATGGGAGATTTCTTCTGTTCAATTTTCCTCATATCGCAGAATGTGAAGAAAACAGGTGTAATGACATTTTTGGAAAATACGAGTTCATTCAATTTGGGCCGTATCATAACGCCATCGATGTAAAACGGTACGGCGTCATTTTCATAGACCTCATTGAATCCCTTCTTTTCAGGATCACCCTCCATGACTGCCATTTCATCGGCAAACAAACCGCCGGCGCTTGATGCGATAGTGAATGCCACATAGCGTGCCTGGGCATTTATATCCAGCTCAAAAGGATAGACATATGCCTTGCCGCGTTCCTGCAGATAAAAATTATATTTAAAATCGCTGAGCGCACGATCCGATTCGGCAAGTTTCTGCAGCAATGCGGTGCGATAATAATTCTTGCCGTCCTTGGATACATACACTTCAAAGCGTTTTGGAAAGCCAAGAGTCTTCTGCACTTCACCACCAAGGCAGCGTATGACCATGCGGTCCACATTCTTGACTTCACCAAGATCAATCAGGAAATTCACCCCACTGTCCGAAACCCCGCCGAACCATCCCACCGGTTCCTTTCCGAACCATATATGCTCCTTGGCACTGGCCGATATCTTTCCATCAGTCAGATCAAAGGGGTCATTCTCATCATTTGTAAGACGATAATTTGTAGGAATTGAAAAAGACACTTTTTTACCGGCAGAAAGAATATTTCCCTGAGTGCGCTTTCTCCACAATTCACGATAATACTGCACATTTTCACCATCCGTCTTAGGCGGAGTCATGTCCTGTGCGGCGGCACCAGCAACAAATGCAGACAAAACACCAAACAACAATTTAATCTTCATTTTCACAAGTCTCCCTGTTAAACCACTATCTGCTTGAATACTTTAGATTTACATCAACTCAACAACTGATATTTTCCTCTATTTTAAGACTACCCCCCCAAAAACTATCCTTCCTTATCCAGACGGCATTCAAGTTTTTCAAGAATCTCCGTAAAATCCACCGGAAGAGGCGCCGTAAAAAGCATCTTTTTTCCACTTGCCGGATGATTGAACGCAAGCCTCCAGGCATGAAGCATCTGCCTTTGGACCTTCATACCGCAATTCATTCTGCCCCCGCCGTAAACAGCATCCCCCAGGACAGGGTGCCCGATATGGGAAAAATGCACACGGATCTGATGGGTGCGCCCGGTATGGAGTCTGACCTTAACAACAGACACATTTTCCCGCTCGGCAGCGACTCTATACTCCGTCCATGCCTCCTTTCCCCCTTCGTCGACAACTGCCATGCGTGTCTTGATGCGGGGATGTCTTCCTATGGGCAGCCTTATCTCTCCGCTCCTTTCAGAAAGGCAGCCAGAGACAACAGCAAGATATATCTTTCTCACTTTGTGCTCCTTGAAATCCTCCTTCAACCTGCTGCAGGCAGCAGGATTCTTGGCAACAACAAGCACACCAGATGTATCCTTGTCAAGACGATGGACTATGCCGGGGCGGGCATCATCATCCATCATCAGCTGATATTCATCATTGCAATGAGCAAGCAAGGCATTCACCAGCGTACCATTCCTGGTATGTGGATCAGGATGCACTACAAGACCAGCCGGCTTATTCAAAACAATTATGTCCCGGTCCTCATGCAGTACATCAAGATTCATGTTCTCAGGCAGTATGTCATTTCTGAGCGCATCAAGAGAATACACAATTTCATCCCCGGCACGCAGTTTTCTTGACGGAGATTCAGCCTTGCCGTTCAGCAGCACTCCCCCCTCCTTGATCAGCAGTTGAATACGGCTTCTGCTGGTGTCATCCATCAACCCGGCAAGAAAAGCATCCAGCCTGCTTCCGTCTGCAGAGGCATCTGCCGTTATTCTGATTTTTTCCTGCTGCATATCCGGTTTATTACAATCCATGCGATTATGGTAAGCGGCAACAGCCATACACAGGTTATCTGAGCAGGAGTCAATCCAAGGAACAGCTGCTCCGGCGGATAGTCCCCTCTTCCAAACTCCAGGACAAAGCGGGCAACGCAATACATAAGTAAATAAATAAGAAAGCGCCTTTTGCCGAACATCTTTTTCGATTCAAGCCAAAGCAAAAGAGCTGACATGCATATATTTACAATAAAACCAATCCCCTGGAGCGGAAAAGAGGGGCTTGAATTATGCGCATACTGAAATGCCATCGGCCCGTCATAATCAAATCCATGACAGCATCCGTTAAGCAGGCATCCCATGCGCCCGAAGGCGTGTCCCAACGGCAAGGCAGGAGCCATAAAATCCGTGAAGTCACCTATATTCCATTTGCGTATGCGGCACAGCACAACCCCTGCTGCTGCTGCCAGGGCAAAGCCGCCAAGGAAAACAAGTCCCCCATTGTATATACGGAACACTTCCAAGAAATCCTTGGAAAATACTTCATTCCAGAAACGTATTACATACAGAAGGCGCGCTCCAATAAACCCTGACACGGCAAGCACAAATACAGAATCGGACACATTATTGGATGTGAATGAATATTTTTTCGCCCGCAAATGCAATGTCAAATATGCGGCAAGAAGCCCGAGGGCAGCCATCACTCCATACCATCTGATGCTGAATGCCCCCTTGGTAAATATTGCCGGATCTATGCTTATCATTTTTCCTCCTCCTGAAGCCCTGAATTAATTTCATACAAAGTACGCGCCTTGAACTGAGTACTGAAAATAAGTAGGCATATTCCGCATATCCCCATGATCAATGGTCCATATATGACTCCGACCAGACCGAAAGTCTGCAAACCACCAAGAACGGAAAAGAACAATACAAGATAGGACATTCCAGTCTTCCCTCCACGCTTCATCAGGAACGGTCGCATTATGCTGTCTATGTTTGCGTTCACGCAGCCGCAGCTTATAAGAATGAATACCGCCTCCCATACATGCCCGGTCATATACAGATATACAGTTGCCGGAACCCAGATTATACCAGTGCCTACTATTGGTATTATGGAACATATACCCAGCATAAATCCCCAGAAAAGTGCCGGAATACCGACGATGGAGAAAAACAGCATGGCAAGTGCCCCCTGGATGAATGCGGTTCCGAATATGCCGAAGAAAATGGCCCTGGATATTTCCTTCAGGCGTATTGCGACCCGTTTCTGCTCTTCATTACCAAGCGGAGATATGCTTTTAATATAACGCCATATAGTGTTGCCGTCATGGAAAAAATGAAACATGACAAACAGCATTATAAAAAAGTTAAACACTGTAACCCAGGAACGGGACAGTATCTTTATCATGCACTCCCACAATTTGCGAAGGACCGACCGCAAAATCTCAGAAAACTTTTCGCTGAACTTGTCTGTTACTTCCTTTATGTCCACTTTTTTGCCGACCGCTTCCGCATTATCCATCTGAACTTCATTTTTCTCATAAGGCACAGGCGGCTCCATGTCATCGATCTGCTCCAGTTCAGAAAGCAAAGGCATTATTTTTTTCACATATCGATTCTCACTGTACTTTGTGCCGAGTTCCTCTATTTTTTGCGGCAATTCCTCTCTGACCCATTTTTCAGCTGAAGGAATTGTGCGGCTTCCCTGCTTGGCAATGTTTATCACAAAGAAGATCACCGGTACCGTTATAAAGCAGAAAACCAGAACCACCGTAAGCAGGGAAGATACCCAGCGCATCCGGCTTTCAAGCAAACGGAAGTCTTCAGAAAGCAGTGGTTTCTTTCTGCGTTTTCTGATGATGATGACCATACGCATAAGAAGTTTCTGGATAAAGCTTTTCACCGGATTCAGCATCACCGCAAAAAAAGCACCAAGTATTATTGAATGAAGAACATTCCTTAGTAAAAAGACAGCTGCCGCAAGCAAAAGTACCGTAAACAATAAAAAACTGATCTTCGATATGTTGGAAGACCATTCAAAAGTCTTATTGTTATTTTCAGAAGGCATAATCATACACTCCCATTCGCTTCATTAATTTTCAATGCCGAGTTCAACAAGAATTACAGATGAAGTTACATTGAACCTTGTAGTCTGCTTATTGAGAACTATGGCAAGGATATTGTCATATTTCGGATGCCATGCTATCATGCCCACATAAGAACGCTGCCCCGCATAATGCTCATGCCCCTTGGTATTGAAATATGTCAGCTGCTTTTTATTAAGCCCACCGGCATCCATAAGCCACAGTTCAGAGCGCAGTTCATTCTGCCAGAGAGCTCCATTTACCCCGAGATATGTAATATTAAATCCATTTGTGGATGTCCATGCTATTTTCTTGCCAGCCGGTGAAAAAACAGGAAACCTGTCCATCGTATCCGGAGTATCCGTAAGCCGGTCAGGTGTAATGCCGCCATTATTCGCTACATTCTGAACATAAACATCCATACCATACCATGAAGCAGTCGACCTGCTTGCCGAATACAAAAGCCTTCCATTTCTACAATCCGATGTTTCAATGAAAGTATCCTTCAAAAAGTCAGGAGTAATATCGACGGCAGTACCAATTCGCGGTTCCCCCATGACTTTCGAAAAGGAAGCTGACATTATCCTGCGCGTTCCCCAGTGAACAGTATCATTTCTATCAATGGAGACAGCAGTCCAATACAATACACTGCCATCAGAGGAGAGCATAGGCATAGAGGTCCCGCTGATAAACTTTTCACTACGCTTATGTCTTGTAAGCTGCCTAAATTCATCGCCGCGTCTGCTGCCGAAAAACACCTCACAGTCAAGACCATATCCGGGATAGGCTCTTTTAAACTCTGAAGTCGACCTGTTCTGTCCGCAAAACACAAAACCGCTTCCATCCGGCAGCCAACGGGGATTGCCATTATTCAGGCGTGTATTTCCGGGCACACGCCTGCTTGTCAAAACCTTGATCTTTGCAAATCCGTTCGGTACGGACTGAAGCGCCGCCACCGAATAATATTGATTCATACCCAAGTAGTCGACAAGAAGAACTTTCCCATACGGACTCCAGGCAAGGCTCTGTATTCCTACTGGTACATTCCTGTTATGTTCTCCGGCCTCATAAAGAACCGTCATCTTTTCAATCCGAACTATTCTGTTCGGAGAAGAATCAATGATTCCCGTCTTCCCCAGAACGGCACCGAATGCCATAACAAAAAAAATCATCATTATCTGTTTCATAAAACCTCTTACACAGACAACAAAGGCATACCATCCTTCAGTATCTGATATCATCCAATCGCATCACTGGCGGAGGAAGTTCCTCATCAGCAATCCACTTAGCCACCAATTCTGCGGCAGCTGCAAATGCACCGCCGGGGATCCAGTGTATATCCGTCCCGTCCCTCTCAATCTTTCTGAACCAGCCATCCTGCCTTTTGCAGAACTGCCTTATATGTGCAAGAAGCACATCCCTAACTTCGTCCATGTCCATTTGACCGGAAAGTCCCCTCGACACAAAACGATATTCCAGTCCCAGCCAATCCATGCGCTCCCAGGACATGCCACGATCATGAAGCCGCTGCACTTCCTCCACAAGCCCGTCAGACAGTCTGGCATCAAGGCGTTCCTCTATTCTTGCATGCAGTTCCGACCGTTTGAAATACGGTGCAATAACCAGGGCATCCTCTATCACGGGGCGGGGTTCCACAGTTACACCATTAAACGCCAGTTCAAGCGCTCTTATTATGCGGCGCTTCTGGGTCTTGTCCGTCCGCTCAAAAAGTCTTTGTGATGCCCTCTCCCTCAGCAGAGCGATAAGCTGGTCCGTATCCTTTTTTTCAAGTTCGGCACGCAATTCAATATCCGGCTCTCCCCCCTCCTGGTCATATCCTTCCAGCAAAGCCTTAATGTACAGCGGCGTACCTCCACACACAATGGGAAGACAGCCGCGCCCGGAAATATCATTTATGGCCTCCCTTGCCATCTGAAGAAACCTGAACAGATTAAAATCCTCATTCGGTTCAGCAACATCTATAATGTGATGCCGGACAGCCTCTCCTCCCTCGGAATATTCATTCAAGTCCTTTCCGGTTCCAATGTCAAGCCCACGGAAAACCTGTCTGGAATCCGCACTGATGATCTCTCCGTTAAACTGCCGCGCAAGAGATACAGCAAGATGTGTCTTTCCGCTTGCCGTAGGTCCTGTGACCACCAGGCACTTTTTATTTTTCAGTGCCATTTTCATCCTCCTCTGATAACGGCACTGACTGCACCACAGGAACAAACTCAACTTTAAACTCGGAAGGAGATTTCACCATGTTGAATATTTTATCAGAAACTTCAATGGGCAGATCGATCTGCAGAGGAAGTACCGCGCTTTTTCTGTCAGCACCGACCCCTGATATATCTATATATGGCTTAACATCCATAGCCTTTATAGCCGCAAGTGTGCCCATCTCCGCACTGAATGTAACTGTTGCCTTCAAAGGATAACCATTTTTAAGCATAATTTTCTGAGGAGTAGGACACAATACCCTCACTGGTAGATCGTTAAGGACAATTGTATCAAGTTTCTCAGGATTTACAGCCTTCAATTTAACATTAACAGTCTCATCAGGATGTCTGTCATGCAATTTCACTCTGCGATCCACTATATCAAGCAACGGGTCAAAAACAATTCCGTCCTTTGCATCTGATATGTCAATTTTCTCTGTATGGACTTGATTTACATCCATCAGAGCAGAGGATGGTCCTTCTATCAAAACATCAGACGGAGAAACAATGAACCCGGGGACCAGACCGGCCGCAAGCTTTCCGGTAAACTTAACTGCAACGGGAACCTTCTTCACCACGCGCTTGTCAATGAAGACGCTGGCATTTATCGAATAGGACACAACTCTGGTAAAAGGAGGGCGTTTTGTATTGAGGAACCTGCTGTTTCCATGAATATTCACCAGCATGCCATTGTCCGGAATTGATTCATAACTTTCCCTGATAGGCAGCCTCACCTCAAATCTATCCGGAACAAGTTCCTGCTGTGCCAGAGATGTCTTGACCCTCAATGTTACATTCGGCGTTTTTTCCGGCAGTATGACGCTTTCATCTGCGCATTCCAACTTGAGAGGAACCACCACATCATACTCGGGATAATGGGTGCTTACCTGCTGGTTTATGGCATACCATACAAACACGGCAAGCCCGATAGCAATGACCTTGCGCCATATATCAGTGAAGAAACTGCGTTTTTTCTTTTTTTTGTCCGGCATTATTCAATCCTTTTTATCGCCCGTATGGAACATTTTCCTGCCAACGACAAAAAATGCCTTGACCTTGTGGTAATACTCCGTTGCCTTTATCTGCCATGGAGCCTTTTCCTTGCGCGCCTGCCGCATAAAACACTGCTGCAGCTGCTTTTTCAACTGCTCGCCGGAAACTATAGTTGTCATCATTCCGTTAAGGGCCACATGAACAGCCCCGGTCTCCTCAGACACGACAAGGACCAGGGCGTCAGTGCATTGTGAAAGTCCATAGGCAGCCCGGTGCCGGAGACCGAAATTGGCTGGAAGCTGTTCCTGACTGACCGGAAATATGCAAGCTGCCGCCTCTATGCGGCCATGACGTATGACGACTCCGCCGTCATGCAGAGGCGATCCCTTGAAGAAAATAGTCTCAAGCAACTCATTTTTTCCACCGATTTGCGCATCAAGCAGCTTGCCTGTACGGCAATAGGTTTCCAGATCCATGACCTGCTCCATGGCAATAAGAGCCCCGGTGTGGGATGCAGCCAGCCTTTCTATGGTCATGCACAATCCATCTATGACTTCAACACCATACCGCTCACCTCCAGGTCTGCGGATGAAAAATGTATTCTGAATGTGCCTCGTAAACTTACCGAAAACACGACGTATCTCATCGGCAAACAAAATGACTATGATGACGGGCAGTGATTTGAAAAGAGTTCCCAGAAGCCATTCGATCTCCTGCATGTTAAACATATCCGCAAGAAGATGAAGCACAGCCAAAGTGACAATGACAACGCAAAGCTGCCATAACCCCGGAGCACCTTTCAGCAGACGCATTATCCAGTAAAAGAGAAAAGCAAGGATAGCTATCTGCAGCAGCATCGCTCCGCCGGCGAACAGGAATCCCCCTAACAGAAACTCCGGCATATATTCACTGATATTTTCCATCATCCTCCTATGCCTTCAAAAGCAACTGCCACAGCCGCTGCGTCAACAGCGGCTGCCACATTATGCACCCGAAGCATGTTCACGCCCCGCAAAGTTGCAACTGCACTAACTGCGGTCGTGGCAAAATCCCGTTCATCCACATTTCTGGAAGTGATTTTTCCCA
>JAZURH010000197.1:0-12553 GCA_045606125.1 Lentisphaeria bacterium
GGCACACAGAACGACATGGCTACGACCCGACTTGCCAGCGATATCTCGTCTGCCGGGACAGTCACATTTTCAACCACGATAAGTTTGGCATAGCAGTCATAGTCACAAGTCTTGCGATCTATACTCACCGTCAAGCCGCGCTCATATTCTGTTGATTTGCGCAGGGCGGTAAGTATTGACTCCTCAAGCAAAGAAAGAAGAGACTCCCTGTCTATGCCCCGCTCATGCTCAAGATATATCAGACAATCAAGCAACTCCCTGTTCATTTGCTTCCTCCTGAAAGTAAACCCTTATAAGACACAAAAAACTTCCCCGCATTGCTACACGCCAGGGAAGCGTTCGTGCACAATTTTAATTTTTCGTTATAATATATACTTTCAAGACAAAAAAACAAACCGGACATGAAATATTTCCGGAACTCAGTCTCATTGAATAGATGCGTCCGTCTCAACCTGGACGGACGGAATCTTTTACCAGGAACTGATTCCCTTCTCTGCACATCCAGCCAGATATGCGGCATCGGCCGCATCAAAGTTTTTGGGCACAAACTTCACATCGGCCGCCTTTTTTCCGAAAAGGAACATATACCATACGCAGCCCTGCACATAACAGCCGCGCCTGTTAAGGTGTATGGTATCTGAACGCACTTCCTGCTTTCCAGTCTTCTTGTTCAGCCGCCATCCGGAAGAGCCAACCACATCATCCGGCTGATACGGTTTTTCGGGGTACACCGGTTTCTTCGCCATCAGCGCTTCGTCCGGTTTCTTTGCAGCATCTCTGTATGCCTGCACTGCATTTCCGACAGGAACTATTCTGAATCCATATTCCTTCTCAAGAGCACGATAGCATTCCGTTATCTTGTCCTGCATCTGCTTCTGGTCAACCTTGAATCTGCCATTCGGCCTGATATTGGCGTTATCAATTCTGTATGACCATGTCTGATGCCCGATAATCTCGGCCTTCGGCTGATGCTTCTTTATGATCTCAATGAGGCGACGGGCATCAGCTCCGTAAGACTCAATCTTCCAGCTCAATGGAGATGCCTGCTGTATAGACACTATGTCGTATTCGCCATCAGTAAGACATTCCTGCAAACTTGCTCTCTTGTCATTGCGTCCGGGAATGGAGACATTCACAACATAAGGCCTGTGATCGGGCTTTTCCCCGCTTTTGTCATATTCAGCAAGATGCCTCTGTATGCTGCATCCGCCAATATAGGCGTTGCGTATGCTCAGTTCAACTGTCGGATCAGCCGCAGCTATGGCAGGAAGAAAAGTAAGCACACTGTTTGAAAAACTGTTGCCCACCATCAGCACACGAAGTTTACTCACCTGTGCCTTATCCCCTGCAAATACGGCAGAGCAAAACAGTACCGACAAGATACAAAACAAGCTGCTTTTTAAAAAACTCATTGTTAAATCACCCCGTTATGTCAAAGATCTTATTCCTGGAGTTCGGCAGCGTTTCTCTTGTTCTGCGACTCCTGTATCTGCTGTATCTTTCCCTTTGCTCTGTTTCCAGCCTTCACCTGGGGTGCCCCAATAGCATAGCCTGCAGTGTCCTGAACTTCCTTGACGACCTGTTCCACACGATTTTTCTCGCGCTGCTGTTGAACCGCCTTCTTGCTTTCAGCTTCCCGCTTCCTGCCTGCAGCATAGATGATGAAACCAATCGCAAGAACTATGGCAAGTATCACAAAACCTTTCATTTTTTCGCTCCCTTACTTTCCAACAAGGCACATTTCATAATTCACGCCGCGTCCGGTGAACAGCGCATTGCCTTCCTCTGAAGGCTGTGGATAGTCCGGCGTAACAAGGGACCACCCCTCACCATGAAGCAGATTTACAAGATTCTGCAGTTCGGTATCCTTCAAGCCAATAGAATATACCACCTTGCCTGATTTTTTCTCCGCAGCTGAAATATTTTTGCTGTTTTCCTCCGCAATGCGCTTGAGAAGGGCATCTGCCGCGTCAATATCAGATACAATCCAGACATGACGCACAGCCGGAGCTATGTGCTCGCGATGATGGGTACTGCCAACGGAACTGCCACTCACTGAAGACACACCTGCATAACGCACCGGCATACTTCCGGCAGCATCGATCTTTTCGGACTTCCCATCAACCAAAGGCGTATCAAGCCTGTAACTTTTGACAGGATAAGTTTTTACTGCTACCATTGTCGGCGGCTCACGCCTTGACAATATTCCTAGTGAAACAGCAAGCGCAGCCAGAATCGCAACCACTGCAGCGGCAGCGGCATAGCGCAGCCGGGAAGTATACCAGGACGGACGGCGGACTGAAATCTCGGGAACACTCTTTTCCACAGCCGCTTCTTTTTCCACGGCCGCCTTTATGCGCTCAGCAAGTCCCTTCGGCGGCTTGAAAATATCGGCCATGGCATCATTGACTGCAGCCCAGTCCACTTCATTTCTTCCACTGTTGTCTTTATCCATAAGGTACCTGTCCATTACAAAAGACGTTTTTTGAGCTCTTCCCTTGCCCTTGCAAGACGTGATTTAACCGTTCCCATCTGGCATCCGAGTGCCTTTGCTATGTCCTCGTAGCTCATGTCCTGGACATTGCGCATCACAAGAATCTCCCTGAATGCCTCCGGCAGCTTTTCCATTTCTTCAGCAAGTCTTCTCTTCAGCTCCTCAAGCTCGCTTTTTTTGTCCGGAGTCATTGACTCGTCCGGGACCTCAAAACGGCGTCCTTCAGCTTCATCCCCATCCAAAGGTGCATCAATGCTGAAATTCACCCGTGAACCCCGCACTTTGTTCCATCTGTACTTATTTCGCGCCAGATTCAACGCGATCCTGTACAGCCATGTGCCGAACTCACAGTCCCCACGGAAATTGGGCATGGCCCGATGTATGCGCACAAAAGCATCCTGTGCGACTTCCTCCGCATCCTCACTGTTGCCAAGAACACCGTAGGCGACCTGATAAGCCCGGGACGAATACCTGTCTACCAGCTCTGCAAACGCAGATTCGTCACCGCTCTTGCATTTTTCAACCAATGTTCTGTCGTTCATTTCGCTCATTATGACAATCAGTTCCTGCTGATGTTCCTCGATTTTTATTTTTTTTAAGGAAACTGCTCAATTTTTCTCATCAGCCCCGGCAGCTTCTGCTGCACTTCTGCTTATCACCCGCCATAATTTCCATCCTCCAGCCAACTTTTTTTCAAGGAAAAGCCAGGGACGGCCGTTATGGTATATATCCTCCAGTTCCGCCTCGGCAGGTATCATACCAAGTTCAGGCGGCGGCAGGAGAAGATGCATAAGTTCATCCTCCGCCTGTTCAAGCAGTTCCTTTTCACTGTATCTGAACCTTGCCGTGAAGCGCTTTTCCTCCGGATCTGAATAATATGCAGGAAGCACTGCGCCGTAAAGCATGATACGGGATTCCGGCCACAAAACATCAATATACTCAGTGATCTCCTGCCTGGCAGGGAAGTCCCGGTATTCTTTGCCAGGCGGAGGAAACGCTATGAAAGAATATGCAAGACTCAGACAAACAGCTGCAAAAGAGGCATTGCGGGACACCTGTTTCTGATATTCGGCCCGGGACGCCAAAGCACACATAAAGAGAAGCAAAGTCACTGTAAAGGACGCGGCGCCGGAACAGGGGACGCCAACGGCAAGAGCCAGGGGGATTCCAAGCCCGAGGAGGACCAGACAGAATATCGCATAGGATGCAGCAGAACGCATATTGGATTTTGAAACCATGATACAGAGCGGTGCAACCGGAAAAAACAACGCAAGCATATAAGCAGTGTCCAACGAACGGAACTTCGAAGCCATCAGCGAAAAACTTACATTCCCGAACTGTTCAAATGCCCGGCCGATAAAAAAGAAAGGATTACCAAGCACAAGCCAATTCCACAGAACAAAAAGAAATACGCAGTATCCCCACACTGAAAAAACAAGTGTACGATATCCTTCCCCCGGACGGGATGACACCCACAGCCAGACTGTCCCGGCAAGACCGATAACAGCGGGCAAAGGACCGCACAGTGCCATCAGACCGAATGTCACCCCTCCTGTAACAAGTTCATGGAGTTCCTTGCTTTTCTTCCATCGGACCAGCGCACAGGCGCCACTGGTAAAAAGAGCGGCACCAAGCCATCCCCCATCCTGAACCTGAAGGCACCTTGTCATAAGCAGAGGGACAAAGGACGGCAGCAGAACAAACCAGCAGCGCTTCCATCCGCACAGCATTGAAAACTGCCAAATAACCCATGCCTGCAAAAGAGAAACATAAAGAACGCATACATCTGTATGAAGTACGGAAGCAGGCCATTTGAGCAAAAGCAGAATTATGGTGGAAAGCTGGGGATATTCCCAGCACCCGGCAAGGACGTCGCGTCCCCAGCCGCTGCCGGCTGACATAGCATCGCAGACAGCACGCTGAACAAACATAGCCTGCCCCCTGCTGCTGAAAACAAAAAAGCACACCAGAAACAGTGCCGCATAATATGCAAAACTCAAAAAGCGCCGCAGCATGACATTGTCGGAATCATCATGACTGTTGTTCACTTCACACCTCCATCACCAAACCATCCTCGCAGAAAATCGACTACCACCGGGGCTGTGGTACCACCGCCGGAATCCCCCTTTTCAATTATGCACGCAACGGCAAAAGTGGGTTCAGGCAATGGGCCATAACATATCAGCCAGGTATTCTTGTATCTGTTCTCACCATGCCCCACCTCGGCCGTCCCCGTCTTTGCCGCGACACGGAAGCCGGCAGCCTCCATGGCGGCGGCGGATGCCCCGTCTTCCTCAACAGCAGATGCCATAGCCGCACGGACAAGTTCCATATTGGATTTTGACGCAGGTATTTCACTGCGCTTCATAGGCATGGTCCTGCGCATAATCTGCCCTTCCTTACTGCGAACTTCCTTTATTACAAAGGGACGCCATACAGTGCCGCCATTGGCAAGAGCAGCAGCATAAACGGCTGCCTGAAGGGGGGTAACGACCACAGCCCCCTGCCCCAGAGACGCAAAAGCAGTGTCTATCGGCAGCCATTTACGCCCCCATAATTTCCTTGCAGTCAACTGGGAGGGAATAGTGCCGGCGCGGGGGGCATGGAAGTCACACTCTGTGCTTTTACCAAATCCGGCGGCCTCATAAAATCTCTGCAGTTCGGGCAGGCCGGTCTTGAGCCCCGCATTTATAAAATATGGATTGCATGACACGGCGATGGCCTGAACAAGATCAAGCTCTCCATGCCCGTAAGTCCGCGCACACCGTATTCTTGCATTCCCCAAAGTAAATGCACCGGTGCAGTCAAAAGTGGTGTCTGCCTTGCAGGTACCGCTTTCGAGAGCTGCCAGAGCCACAAGAGGCTTGACTATTGATCCCGGCATGTATCCGCCTGAAACTGCACGATTAAGCATGGGACGACCTACTTCATCATGGAGGATCTCGTCATAAAGTTTCGAATTAAACTCAGCCAGATTGAATGTTGGCGCAGATGCACAGGCAATAATGCTCCCGTCCTTAACATTCAGAGCTACAAGGGCGCCGGTGTATCCTGTAAGGGCCTTATCCGCAGCCTGCTGGGCCTTT
The DNA here is from genome assembly GCA_045606125.1 of Lentisphaeria bacterium. GTDB lineage: Bacteria > Verrucomicrobiota > Lentisphaeria > Oligosphaerales > Oligosphaeraceae > RGIG3456. The sequence goes on from JAZURH010000197.1 coordinate 5,581, forward strand.
GAATCAAGCGTCAGCACAAGATCCATTCCGTCCTCCGGCTCCGTTCCTCCGGGAAGTTCATCTCTTACATATCCCAGGGAATCCATAAGGACTATCCTGAATCCGGTCCTGCCCGACAGCAGGCTATCATACTGTTTTTCAAGACCGGCATTTCCCAACAATTCCCTGGTATTGAATGTATTGTGCCTGCCGTGTTCAGAAGTATACTGCAATTTTCTGTTGCGCCAGCCGGTATACCCAAGTATATGAGTGGCAACACCGGGAAATGGATACTCCCGCTCTATGCGCTGGGTTACAGAAAGTCCCCGGATAGGGGGAGTGTGCTCCATGCAGCGGGCAAGTTCAACATCTGTCAAATCTTTGTATATAACCACCGGTTGAGCCATGTTTCGGCGAACATCCCGCCTGAGTGAGACTATATCGATTTCATTATCCCTTCTGACAAGATTCTCACCGACAAATGTCATCACATTAAGCATATAGGACGATGTAGTTACAAAGCCACCTCTGGTCCTCATCTCAGATGGATTAAGAGTCAGATCGTAATGACTGCGGTTTCCGGCAAGGATCTTCCCGTCCGAAGAATATATCTGACCGCGCACTGGTGGAGTCACGATAAAGCGGGTGGCCTGTCTGCGTACTCTGGCTGCATATTCATCCCCGTGTACGATCTGCACCTGCCAAAGGCGGGCTATCAGAAGAAGCAGCGGCAGTATGCAGATAAAGCAGCATGCCAATATCCGCCATTTTGACAGCAGAAAATTGCGTTTTCCTCCTCCGTCACTCATCCTTCTTCCTCCTCTTCGTAGTACTTGTGGACAAAACGATAGCGACGGAAATCAAGTCTCCCGGCAATGCCGTCAAGAAAATGGCAGTACAGAGGAAACAGGAGCATGGAACCGAAGATCTGCAAACATGGAACAACGGGACTGAAGGCGTAAATCCTGCCGCCCGCACTGATCGACACTGTCATGGAATAGATCATGGCAGCCGATGCCGACACAATCCCCAGGCAAAATCCCGGAAGCATCTGCACGCCCCGCTCCCTGAAGTTTCCATAACGCCTCCAGATCATGGCTCCAGCCATGACCGGAATACCAGCAACAAGTCCCGTAGGAAAATTGCGTCCCAGAGCAAGTTCAAGAAAAACGGAAAAAGCCATATAGGGAAAAATACAACGCCGCCAGCCGTATACCAGGGAGAAATAAAATCCGCCCATATGGGAAAAAGGCAATAGCACGCCCATGGACGCAAGAAACAATTCAAGCATCGCAGACGCAAAAAGAATGAATATCATCCAGAGATACATTGCCGGCAAACACAGATAATGTTGAAATCACGCAAAACTGGTCAAATATAATCCAAATGTCTCACAATACCATTAGTCTTAATTCATAAGTGACGATTTCAAAACCAGAATATCAGAGCAAATAATAGAAACATTTCTGTTTATGCTTAAAATCACGCAATGCACTGTTCAAGCTGTCCAAATAGCAAAATAGGCATTTTGAAAATGATTTTCAATAAAGCGCATTTTTTCAAATATGGATCCGCCAAGTGCAGATCATCACTGCGCACCATCAGGGCTGATCAAATACTAACCTTTGTACATCTGCGTTACAGCATGTTTCACAACTGCAAAAATACCTGTTACCAGACATCAGACAAATCAAACCAGAAGATTTTTTTAACAGACTTTACCCCACAACTTATAATTTTCCCCGGACTTTAAAAAATTAAATCTATAATTGAAACTCATAATATTGCATTTATTTTTATACATAAAATAAATTCATTTATTTTCTTTTTAAGTGGTTGTTTTTTGTAAATAGCGCGATACCTTATACGGGCGCGAGGGATGTTTTATGGATTATAACTCCAGGAAAGATGTCCCTCTTACATCCCTCCAACTTCGCGAGCAAGATAATAGGGCTCGCATGGAGAATAAAGCCAGTGGAGACTTATAAGACTTATAAGACTTATGAGACTTATGAGACTTATGAGACCTACGGGACTTATGAGACTTATAAGCCTTGTATGGCCTGCAGGAATTACAGGACGATTTTCAACCTGCTCCCCCATTTATGGGACAGTTTTAAAATAATACAGATTTTCTATGCATATCAATGAAGCACAGACTTGTAAAACCGGCTGTTAAAGTTATCGTACAACTAAAACAAACTGTATCCGACATAGTTTAAAACAAAAAAGGTGATGAAAATGGCAGAACTTGCAATCAATGGCGGACCAAAAGTTTTTGAAACTCCAGCAGTTACACCCAAATGGCCGCCGGTATATCCAGAAACAGCAGAAAGACTGAAGGAAATATATCTGGGTCAGAAATGGTCATTCTACGGTCCCAGGGAAATAGCTTTCAATGAAAAATTCGCAGAGTTCACCGGAGCGAAAAGCTGCACGATGATGGCAAACGGAACCGTAACGCTTGAAGCCGCCCTCAAGGCAGTCGGCGTTGAACCCGGAGATGAAGTGATAGTCCCCGGAGACACATGGCTGGCAACCGGCGAAGCTGTGGTATACTGCGGTGCAACACCGGTGATCGTGGACATTGAAGAGGACACGCTCTGCATGGATCCGGACAAATTCGAAGAAGCCATAACACCCAAAACAAAAGCCGTGATACCTGTGCACGTTTTCGGTTCAATGGCAGACATGGACAGGATCACAGCCATAGCAAGAAAGCACGGCATCAAAGTGATCGAGGACTGCGCACATGCGCACGGCGGTTTCTGGGACGGGAAACATGTGGGCACTCTTGGAGATGTGGGCAGTTTCAGTTTCCAGGAATCAAAGCTCCTCGCATCTGGTGAAGGCGGAGCCTGCATAACCAACGATGAAGAAATCGCTGATTTCCTGGGAAGATACTCCCACATCGGATACCAGTTCGGGGCAAAACAGGGGCAGAAAAGCACACCACCACCCATGGGAATGATATGCAGAAACTACCGGGTGACTGACTTCCAGGCAGAAATCCTCATCAGCCAACTGGAGCACCTTATGGAAGACAACAAGCTGAGGGCGGAAAACGCCGAATATCTCAGAAAAGGATTGGACGCCATCCCGGGAATACGCTGCCAGGCCAAAGGAAAGAAGGCCACACTCCAGTCATACTATGTTTTCAACTACATGGTCGACAGCACCTGCCTCAAGCCCGGAATCACAAGGAATGAAGTGGCACAGGCAATTACCGCGGAAGGCGCACCAGCTTACAGCACCTGGGGACAGCCAATGTACCGCCAGAATCTCTGGACTGTGCCGGAGAACATGTACAGAATCGCCAGCAATGAAGTGACGGAAAGAATAGTCATGGAGGAAAAGCTGAGCCTGTCCCTCCAATGGCTTATGACTTCAAGGGATGTTCTGGACAAGTACATAGAAGCAGTAGCAAAAGTGATGGCCGTATACCACGCATAAAAAAGAGAATACACCATGCAGAAAATGCTTTCTCCAGGCACTGTCAGGCTTAACGGCCCGCTCGGCGCCACGCTGAATAAAGTAATCAGCAACAGGCTGCTGACGGTTGACTACGCAAAAATGGTGGAACCATTCCGCCTGCGCTACGAGGACGACAATGCCTGGAGATGCGAATTCTGGGGGAAAGTGGTGCGCTCCGCCATATTCGCCTGGCGCTCAACAGGAGATGCAAAACTGAAAACACTGCTTGATTCAACAGTAGAGCAGATGCTGGCCGCACAGCATGAGGACGGCAGCATAACAAGCTATCCCGCCGGAAAGGAGATCTGGCAGGGATGGGATGTATGGGGACGCAAGTATGTGCTCACCGCATTGGAAGACTACTATGAACATGTAGAACAGTCTCCTGCCGTCCTTGAAGCGATCAAACGCATGCTGCATAATTTTCTGGACAATGTGAACGGCAGGATATACGCCTGTGGTGAACATTTCGGCGCACCGGCCTCGTCCATATTGCGGTCCATGCTCAGGGCTGCAAGATTGACTGGCGAAAAGCGTTTCATGGAAGAAGCTGACAAACTGGTCAAAATAGGATGTTCAAGAGTAGTCAGCCTATTCAAGGCCGCCAGGCTTAAAACCGCTCCATGTGTAATCGGCAACGGAAAAGCATACGAGATAACAAGCTGCTTCCAGGGACTGGCTGAACTGTACAGGATAACAAACGACAGGGAACTTCTGACCATACTGGAAAACTACTATACGGCAGTCCGCGACCAGGAGATCTTCCTAACCGGCGGTGGCGGAATGGGAGACAAATACGGAGAATTCTGGTTCGAAGGGAAAAAGAACCAGGTGCGTACTGACAGAGGCGGCACAGGTGAAACCTGCATAACAGCGACCTGGATCGCGTTCTGCAGAGACATGCTGGAACTGACGGAAGACTCCACCATAGCCGATGAAATGGAACGCTCCTTCTACAATGCGCTTCTGGGCGCATTTACTGAAGACGGAACAACCTGTTCTCATGTAAACCCCTTCCTGTCAGGCGGAGATTACAGGACAGTGCCGGGAGACCAGATAGATACCGTTAAGCAAAAACCCTTTGACAAACATGACTGCTGCCGTGCTCAGGGCCCCTACGGCCTTGCCCTTGCGCCGGCCATGGCAGTTACCAAGACAGAAGACGGCTACGCCGTAAATCTTTATGAAGACCTGGAGGCAAAAGACATCCTGCGCATCGACGGAGGCTTCCCGGCTGCAGACAATGCAAAGATAACTGTACTTAAAGACGGCGAATACACACTGTCTCTCAGAATTCCCGCCGGCTACGGCTGCAAAGTCAATGGGAAAGAAGCAGTCCCCGGGACTTACATGAAACTGGCAAAGAACTGGAAATGCGGCGATACAGTGGAATTGGCATTTGACTTCACAATGCAAACCTGCATCTCCGAATGCGGCGATTTCAAGGCATACACATGCGGTCCGCTGGTAATGGCTGAAGACAGCCGCAAGAAGGATTTCAAATGTTTGCGCAAAAACAGTGACCTTGTGGATTATTCAAGCGCAGGCTCACTGTTTTCACCGGAAAACACACTGCAGGTGTGGTTCCCGGTGAAATAAACATCCATACTTGATATGTGACGGCGTTTCTTTCGCCGTCACATTTTCAGATTTCTTATATACTCCCTGAAAACAGAATCCACAGGCACATATCTCTGTGTTCCCTTAAGGCGTGCCTCTATACTCCAGTTTTTATCGGCCGCCAATTCATCAAGACCTTTCTTTACAACATCCTTCACTTCGGGATTTGCATTCGCTATCTTCACAAGCGCGGCAATGGCATGGGTGTGATATTCGTACTTGTCCTCCATATCCCTGTCGCCTATAATTTCAAGCAGAATCGGCACAGCCTCTTTCACTGCAAGCCTTCCAAGCAGATATACGGCGGCATATCCCCTTTTATGATTATATTTACGGCTCGTTTCAGGTGCATATCCATCCCTGCATTCAGCCAGTCTGAGCAATTCAGGCACAGCTTCCGTGTCATCAAGCAAAGCAAGGGCAAAAGCTGAATTGCATTTAAGCTTTGAGCCCTCCGGTGCCTCTGCAAACCACCCGCGCAGCTTGTCCTGCAATCCGCGGCAACGGGCTGACCATATAGCAAACCCGGGCTTGTCCGATATCAATCCCTCATATATTTCCCCGTCGCTCAAGGATGTAAAGGAAAGATTATGTCCCCTGGGATCCGGCATTTCAACCATGCGGGATTTGATTTCCGACATAGATACACCGATTACATCGCCATCAACTGCCAATGCGGCAATCACACCGGCGGCCTCGCCTATCCTTCCCATGTGATCGCCCATTCTTACAGCCTGGCCGTAGTTATGGTCACAACCGAAATGGCGACCGGCCGCAAGCAACCCCTTGTATCCCCGGGGCACAAGGGAACTCCTTGTAATGGGGAACCATACATTTGTGCCCCACATGGAAGCACCTATCATCCAATCCTGGAAAACCGTATCCTCAAGAGGCATGTCATTGGCATGTATGTCAATATTGCTGTGGGCATATCCTACCAGATCGTCACAATCATCCAGCCGTCCCGCAAAGAAATCCTCCAGAGTCAGAGTATGTTCGGCGACAATATGCTTTCCCTCCCTGAGGCCGCTGACATCAGCTGCCGCAATGTAATGGGGCTTGTCCTGTGGAAAATCAAAACTTTCCTTTATGTGGTCAAGAAGACCGGCAAGCACCGTATCCCTGTATCCTTTCCTGGAATATTGATTAATCCGCCCGGCATCAAAGTTTGTCACAAAAACATTGTCCTTCAGCATCGTCAGCATTGACGTTGTAAAGGTATTGCAGCGCTGATCAAGCTGGCGCCCCAATGTGCAGTCACATCCTGCAAGTTCGCATATTCTGGCATCTGCAGTAGCATCTATGACCACATTGGCCTCTGCCTTGCATTCAATGCCGCCTGCCCTCCAACGCAGACCGTATATATGTTTTCCATCCATCAGAACCTCAGACACAGAGGCATTGTAAACTATGCTGCCGCCGGTGCGCCGCACTTCATTCTCCAATGTGATCTTCCAGGCCTCAAGGCTTGAGCAGCAATGCTCCCGCTTGTAGACATTCTTTCTGTCCTGAAGCTCCGCTATAAGGCCATACGGATGCCTTCCGTAGAAACCATCCACGCCTCCGCCGGTAAGCGTTCCTCCCGGATAGCTGCATTTTTCAAGCACCAGAACCCTGGCGCCCTGCCGTCCGGCGGAAACCGCAGCCGTCATTCCGGCATTGCCGAAACCAACTACGATAACATCATATTTTTTCAGGGAATATTCCCGGCCGAAAAGCAGACCGTATTCAATGGCTGCAGCAGGATTCGGTGCATTGCAATAGCTGAAGTCCGTGCCGATCAACTGCAGAAGAGCGCCTTTCATCACATCCGGACGACTGTCCCACGCCCTGTGGAAAGCCTTGCGCGCCTCCTCCCAGTCTGTATCTGCTGCAACAGGCAATGTAAGATAATACTCGC